>JADMIN010000086.1 GCA_015478575.1 Ktedonobacterales bacterium
TCATACTGCTGTTGCCAACGCGGAACGCCTGCACCGTCACATGGATGATGAGGAATACCAGCCCCACGAAGAGCACGGTCTCGACGATCTCGCGTGCCAGATGCGCGCGCTGCTCGGCGGCGGTTCGGTTCACCCGCTTCGGTTGTTTGGGTTGTTTGGGTTGTTTGGGCTGCCTGCGAAGCACGTCCGCTCCCTCCTCACCTCACCTCACGCATGGTGCCGTAGACCGCACTGGCCACGCGGCGCGGTGACGTGCCCGTGCCCCCGCGACCGCGACTGGCGCGGTGGATCACTTGATGCCCGCGAAGACGCTCGAAAAGGTGTTGATCCAGTGGATCTGATTCAGCGGGAGCGCCATGAAGACGGCCTTGCCGACGATGTTATTGCGCGGCACCGAACCGAAGCAGCGCGAATCCTCGCTGTCACCCCGGTTATCCCCCAGCACCAGGTATTGCCCCGGCTCGACCTTCACGTTAGTGAGCACCTGGCCACACTCCGGTACGACATTCTTCCCTTGCTCATTGAGGTAGGGTTCGCTCAGCCGTTTGCCATCAACGATGACCGCGTCCGGCGTGATGGAGACGACATCGCCTGGTAGGCCAATCACCCGCTTGATGAACGATTGATTGGGGTCGGTCGGAGGATGCAGCACGACCACATCGCCGCGCTGGGGCGCACCACCAAAGGCGTAGACTATCGGACTGACGAGCACATACTCATTACTGCGCAGCCCTGGCTGCATGCTGGGGCCTTCCACGCGGTAGGGTTGGGCGGCGGCATGCACAACGAAGAACACGATCGCGGTCAGGACGATGGTTTCAATGATCTCGTGCACATAGTTGGTGCGGCCGGGCTGAGGACGAGTGGCCCTGCTTCCTGGCAGCACCGTACCCGCGTCATCTTTATTCCGCGCCTCCGGGCGGACCTTCTGCGCCATGGCATCGTCTCGTTTCGCACTAGCTCAACAACGAGGCCCATCGCTGGCGTGGGCGCTCTGGCGAACGTGGTCTATTATACCATGACCCGCCCGATTTATGCGCTCTGAATAGGAAATGCGCGGCCCCACGGTGGCGCGCATCAGCCGCGCGGAGACGCTGGCCCCTCCTACCGCTGTGCTATACTCCATTGTCTGCCTCGATGTCCACCAGGTGATCCCTCTTCACATTGCCCCAGGCGAACATGGCGGGGGAGGACCAGGTATACGTGCCCGCCAGGTATACGCGCCCACGGTGCGCTGCCATGGCGGATGGGACGCCAGTCCGAAGGAGTGCTCTCGCCCATGCCGACTCTTCCGCGCCCGTTGGTGCTCATCGTCATGGATGGCTACGGGATCAATCCCCGCGGCGATGCCAATGCCATCGCGCTGGCCCACAAGCCCAACCTCGACCGCATCGCCCGCACGTGGCCGGAGACGCGGATCGCGACCTCCGGCCCGGCGGTAGGGCTACCGGAGGGGCAGATGGGCAACTCTGAGGTCGGCCACCTCAACATCGGCGCGGGTCGGCGTGTCCTCCAAGAGTTCACCCGCGTCAGCGCCGCCATCCACGATGGCTCGTTCTTCACCAACCCAGCGCTGGTGAAGGCCATCGCGCATGTGAAGGCCGGTGGGGGCAAGTTGCACTTCTGCGGGCTGATCGGCCCTGGGGGCGTCCACGCGCATCAGCGCCACTTGGAGGCCTGTCTTCGCTTGGCGGCGAACGCGGGCGTCGAGCGGGTGTACATCCACGCCTTCACCGACGGGCGCGATACCTCACCCTTTGGTGCCAAGGACTTCATGGCGGCGCTGCTCGCCCGCGCCAGCGAGATCGGCGGTGAGCATCCCGCTCAGGTGGCCACCATCTCGGGCCGCTACTACGCGATGGACCGTGACAACCGGTGGGAGCGCATCGCGCGCGTCTACTGGGCGATGACGCGCGCCGAGGGTATGCCCGCCAGCGACGCGGTGCGCGCCATCGGCGCGTCCTATGAGCGCGGCGTCACCGACGAGTTTATCGAGCCGATCGTGCTGATGGAGGATGAGCACCCAGTGGCCGTCGTCGAGGCGGGCGATAGCGTAGTGTACTTCAATTTTCGCTCGGATCGCGGGCGCGAGCTGACCAAAGCCTTCGTGCTGCCGGAACTCCCCCCCCAAGCAGCGGGCAAATTTGATCGCGGACCACGCTTGGCCGACCTCGACGTCGTGACGATGACCGAGTACGAGGCTGGCCTCCCGGTAGACATCGTCTTCCCCGCCGACAATGTGACGGCTCCCCTGGCAAAAATCCTGGCCGACCGTGGGCTGAGACAATTTCACACGGCGGAGACGGAGAAGTACGCGCACGTGACCTTCTTCTTCAATGGCGGGCGCGAGGCGCCGTTCGCCGGAGAAGATCGCCTGCTGGTCCCTTCGCCCCAGGTGGCAACGTATGATCTTAAGCCAGAGATGAGTGCGGTGGAGCTAACCGACGAGGCGGTGCGACGCATCCAGAGCGGCGAGTACGACGTGATCGTGATGAACTACGCCAACGCGGATATGGTCGGCCATACCGGCTCACTGCCCGCGACGATCAAGGCGGTCGAGGCAGTGGATGTCGCTGTGGGGCGCGTGGTGGATGCCGCGCTGGCCCAGGGCGGCGCGGTCCTCATCACCGCGGACCACGGCAATGCCGAGCAGATGATCGAGTATGACACCGGCAAGCCGCTCACGTCGCACACAACGTATCCCGTCCCGTTCTACTTCGTCGTACCGCAGTGGCCTGGCGCCACCCTGCGCGTCGGCGGCATCCTCGCGGACATTACACCGACCATCCTACAATTGCTGCGCATGCCACAGCCAGAGGAGATGAGTGGGCGCTCGCTCATCGTGGGCGAGCCATAACTAGCGCGGCGCTCTTTCAGGAGAGAGCGAATTTAGATGAATGTTCCTTTTACCCTTGAGTGCGACCTAGAGCGACGCATCTGCGCTAGCCCAGAATGGCAGGCCGGGGCGGTCTGGGGCAAACCGCGACCTGGCCACGGCGAAGGGCCGGTGATCCGTCATGTCGCGGACGTGCTGGCGAACGTGGACCTTCAGGCGACCACGCCGGAGGAGCGGCAGGCTCTGCGCCTGATCGCCCTCATCCACGACAACTTCAAATACCGCATAGACGCCACCCAGCCGCGTGTGGGAGAGAATCACCATGCCATGCGCGCCCGGCGGTTCGCCGAACGCTATCTAAGTGATGCCAGCCTGCTGGATATCATTGAGTTGCATGACGCGGCATATCACTGCTGGCGCGTGGGCCATCTGACAGCGAATTGGACGCGGGCGGAGGCGCGGGCGGAGCGGCTGCTGGCGCGATTGGGTGCGGCGTGGTCGCTCTACCTGCGCTTTTATCGCTGCGATAACGCGACACCATTCAAGGCACATGCGCCCGTCGCATGGTTCGAGCGGTTCCTGCGGGCGCGCGGCTATGCGGTGCCAGAGGCGCCTGGCGGCGCGCACGGCAGTGACACCTTCACGGCGCGGCGGTGAGGGGCGGAAAAGGGGAGAGCATGGCGGAGGACATGGCGCAGAGCATGACGGCAGTCACGTACCGTGCGGCAACGGAAGCGGATCTGGAGACGCTCGCGGCCTTGCGCTGGGAGATGGAGATCGAGCGGCATGACGCGCCGCTGCGTCCCCGCGGCGAGTTCATCGCGGCCTTCATCGCGGCCTTCATCGCGGAGACGCGCGATGAGCTGGCCCGCGGCGCCCACTGCGCCTGGCTGGCGGAAGTCAATGGCGAGGCCGTCGCTTGCGTCCTGCTGATCTGGTGGCAGATGCCCCCGAACATGGGCCGACTCCGGCGCAGGCGCGGCTTCGTCTCCAGTGTCTATACGCAGCCAGCCTACCGCCGCCAAGGCATCGCCCGTCACCTAATGACGCTGCTCATCGAGCACGCGCGCCAGTTGAGTATCCACCGGCTGATCCTCTGGTCCTCCGAGATGGGCCGTCCACTCTACGAAGACCTTGGCTTCCTACCAAGTGGGGGGCTTGAGTTAGAGGTCCATCTGAAGTAGCGAAAGCAGGGGAGGCGAGAGGTCGCGGGGTGTCACAAGCGGTGAAACGTGGAGCAGCCGCTAGGGCCGTCCCCACGTTTCTCTCTCCTCTGGCCGTATGGAAGCCACCCTCGTCAGCGCTCCATGCGCGCGCCCTGCCGAGCGGGCGCCCGCCCGCCCTGGCCGCCACTGCCGCTGTAGCCACAATAGGGGCACACATTCCACTTGAGTTCCAGCAGGTGCTCACAATTCGGGCAGGGGCGACGCAGCTTGGTGCCGCAGGATGGGCACAACTGGAAGTCGCCGTCTACGCGATAATGGCATGTCGGGCAGGTCTGGCGCTCCGTCATCTCGGCAAGCAGCGACTCTTCTTCGAGCTGCCGCTCATAGAGTTCGGCGAGCGTCTGGCGGGGACGCACAATCAGATAGATGAAAAGCCCACCGATGTTGAAGACGGCCACCAACAGCGTCGCCGTGATCTGGAGAATCACATCCTGGGTGCGCGAGCGGACATCACGCCACGCCCAGAACACCAGGCTTACCCAGAAGATGACGATGAAGGCCGCCAAGAAGAAGACCACCAGCGTAATCAGCCCTTGCAAACCTGCGAGGCCGCCGCTCGATCCACCAGAGCCGGCTGTGTTTACCGATGTTGCCGTTGGCGTCGCGGTCGCGGCGACCGCGGCCAGAATCTTTCCCGCGCTTGGCTGCAGCAATAGTCCCACGGAGTCCCACCCCCCTCGAAGCCGCGCTGAACAACTTGCTACCGCAGCGTACGCCGCGCCTCAGCACCAGCGGCCCTCCATGCGCCGCACGTCGTTGCCGACGGTGCGTGCTCGACGATTATCCTCACATCTACAAGACGAGACGGCCTGCCATAGCATAACAGGTCCGCCCCGACTGTTCAACAGACGACGCCAGACGGGCCACCGCGCGGGTGAACGAAGACACACTTCGCTCACTCCACCGCGAAGAGCAGCGTGCGGATCTCGCCGCCGCGCAAGCTGAAGCGCACCCGTTGGCCACTCACCACCACCTCATCTCGCGGTCCACGCACATCTTCCTCATTGAGCGTGACCGTACGGACACCGCGGAAGGGCAGGGCCAGCGCCAACTCCGCCGCCACCGGCTCCGCGCGCGGGTTATGAACCCGCACGACCACGCCATCACCCCGCTCGGCTCGCTTCACCGCACTGACCCTTAGCCCAGCCGGCGCCGCCTCAACAAAGCTCCACGCGGGCGCGAGTGGCCCCGTGTGCGCCTCAGCCACACAGGCGCGCATCGGCACCTCGAAGGCCTCGGCCTCGCGTATGACCAGCGCATCCTCAGCATACCATGTGCCAGCGTGTGGCACGAGCGCATACTCGAAGATGTGCGTGCCGATTCCTTGGGCCTCTGGCGTCTGGAGCGCCGGTCCGGCGTGCCCTTTGCGCGTCACCAGATCGTTGCGTGAGAGCCACTCCACACAGCGCAGGAACGTGAGCGCGATCACGCTGCCCTGACGCTCATCTCGCGGCAGGACCTCATATTCGGCGATGCCGCGGTTGAGCACCGCCAGCCCACGGCCCATCTCACCGACGGAGACGAAGCGCTTCTGTGGATGTGTGTCCACCGGCACCTCGGCCCAATCCGCCCAGTCGCCGGAAGGTGGCGTCGGCTGCCGGGTGGGGCGGCGCGCCACCTCGAAGACGCCCTCCGCGTCGGCGCTCTCCACGACGAATGGCACGGGAAAGAGGACCCGCAGCCGGTGGTCGCGCGCCTGATTCTCCACCGTCGTGCGGATCTCAACGCGCCGCGCGTCCGCCGCGAGCATGACCTCGGAGACAACGGCACACTCCACCGTCTCGCCGCTGCGCGCATTCCGTTCGCGGGTACAGGCGACGGGCAGCCGATAGACGCGCGTGATCCGCAGGACCGCTCGCATGGGGCCGCTCTCGGTCAACTCGATGAGCGGCAGGCGACATGGCTCCGTGATGCGCCAGTCGCTGGCGGGCGGGCAGTAGGTGTAGAGGTCGCCCACATCACCACTATCCACGATCTGGTTCAGCCCAGTATACTCACGGCCACGCGATTTGTCGCGCAGGGTGAGCGCGCCACTTTCGGCCTCCACCGTGACGGCCAGATAGGCGTTCTCCAGATGGCCTTGGGTGCCATGTACGCCCCCCGGCTGATCCGCTGGGAAGGATGCCGTGCCTGGCTCCGGCTCACCGCGCTCCGTCTTTGGGCAGAGGAAGAGCGTCTGGCCACCGTGCGCCGGCACGTCGCGCGCGAGCAGCAGCAGCTCGGTGCGTGGCGCCTCGCGGGCGATGGCACGGAAGGTCGTGATGTCCTCGCGCAGCGCCATCGCCTGGACATCCGCCCGCGCGCGCTCGATGATCGCGGGATTCGGTGTGCCCCGCGTCGAGACCGTGACCTCGATCGTGGCCAGGCCCGGCTCTGGCGCCAGCCCCACTCGCACGTCGGTGATGACGTAGTTGAGCACCTGGCCATCGGAGGCGATGCCGAGCATACTCACCACCAGTGCCTTATCCACCTCCTGCCGCAGCAACTCCTCGCTGTGCGACGCGAGCACCTGGTGCGGTAGCACGCGCCCCGCTCCATCCACCACCTCGACCTCTGGCACCCGCAGTTGCGCCTCACAGCGCACGAGATCCGTGCGCGGCCCACCGCCAGAGTTGAAGACGACCACCGGCACCGCGTGATCGGGGGCGCGGGTATCCACCTGGCGCACGAGCGCGTCCAGCGCGCGTGCCGTCAGTTCCTCAGCGATCTGCTCGCTCTGGTCGAAGCGTGGCAGCATCTCGCGATGCACCTGATCAATGCCGCAGCCACAGATACTGTCATGGGGATGGTTTTTCAGCAGGTAGTTCCATGAGAGACCAAGCAACGCGGTTGGGTGCGCCTCGCCAAGCGCCCAGGCCCACGTCGTGGCCGGCTCGGCCCAGCACGTGAGCAGCGCCTCACAGGCCGCGTTGCGCTGCTTGAGCCACATGCGCGCCGAGTAGACCCCCGGCAGCAGATGCGCGCGGTAGCTGCTGCGCAGCTCGCCGGTGTGGGTGGAGAGCGGCGCGGCGCCCTCGCGCACGATGCCAACGTATTCGGGCAGCGTGCCGAGGAAGAGGTGCATCTCCTGCTCGCGTAGATGGGTGTTGGCGGCTTCCAGCGCCTCGGGCAGCCCGGCCTGTGGCGCCAAGTGGTCCGAGCCATTCATCAGCAAGAGCACGTTGGTCGTGGCACGGGGCTTGAGCGCGCTGGCGATCAGACCGACGCGCGCGACCATCTGCTCGCCATCGAGCGGCAGCAGAGCCGCGTTCGAGTAGCCCGTCTCATGGCTCAGCCAGATCACCAGCACGTCCGTGCCATCAGGCGCGGCCCAGCGAAACGCACTCTGCTCGATCTCCGGCCCAACGCCGCGCCAGAGGACGGCATTATCCAGGCCGAAGCCGCGCAGAATCTGGGGGAGCTGGGCAATGTGGCCAAAGGTGTCAGGAACATAGCCGACGGGCATCGCGCCACCATACGGCTCCGCCATGCGCATGCCGATCTGTAGGTTGCGGATCAGCGACTCGCCGCCGACCAGAAACTCATCAGGCTGGAGATACCACGGACCGACCTGGAGCCGACCCGCATGCGCCAGCGCTTGCAGTCGCCCGGCATTCTCAGGGCGGATCGCCAGATAATCCTCCAGCACGACGGTCTGGCCATCCAGCATGAAGAAGCGAAACGATGGGTCGCCCTCCAGCACCTCCAGCACCCGATCCACCGCGCCTACCAGGCGCATGCGAAACTGTTGAAATGTCTGATACCATTCGCGGTCCCAATGGGTATGGGGCACAACAAGCAATTGCGTCTGTTCGGCCATAGTCTCCCCGCCCTCACGCACGTTCCGCGCTGGTATGCTCAACCGAACGGCTGTCGCGACACCGGTCTGGTTCGCTTCAGTATAGACCGTGGGCACAAACGCTATAGCACAAGTGGGGCGGTCGAGGCGCTGCCAGGTGGAACTGTGAGGTTCCTCACATGCCCCCTACCCCTGTAACCAGTGGCACCCTCTCTGTATGTAATAGGCAATGGCGCTAGGCTCTGATATGCTAAACGCCACTCGATTATTATGCCTCTTGGCTATTCTAAGGGAACCTTCGTATGCGAGCATCAGGCATAGCGCAGCCAGTCTATCCGCGCTGGCGCCTGGGATGGCGCCTGGG
>JADMIN010000806.1 GCA_015478575.1 Ktedonobacterales bacterium
GGATGAGCCAGACCACCAGCGCCGCTGGCAGCAAGAAGAGGCTGAAGACGACGAGCCAGATGAGGGTACTGAGCAGCCATTCGCCGAATGCCACCGCGGCCTGGAGCGCGCCCGTGAGGGTGGACAAGGGATTCCAGAGGCTTTGTGGCACTGGGGTGGCTGCGCTGCTTGGCTCGAGCATGACCGTGATTTGATAGAATGTGACCTGGCCGTTGAGCGCGTTCAGGTGCGCCTCGATCTGCTCGATCTGCCCCTCTACGTCGGTCAGTCGTTGCTCGATGGCGAGCACGTCACTCAGCGCCTGCGCCCGACTGAGCAGCGCTTGCAAGCGCTGTTGCTCGACGCGCAAGTTGCTCAGTCGCGATTGCGTGTCAACATAATCATTGGTGACGTCGGAGACCGTCTCGCGTAAGCTGAGGAGCTGGCCGCCGCGCTGGGTCGTATAGTCACGCAGATAGCGCGCGATCTGGGGATAGAGAATGGCCTGCACGGAGAAGGTCGTCGTGACACGGTAGTTGTTGGCGTCGAGCTGCTCGTAGTCTGAGCCGACGGTGGTGGATTTGGGGTCGGTGGCGCTGATCCACGCTTGGATGTCGTCCGCGACGCGCCGCGGCTCCTTGACCTTCAGGTCCACTTCAAGCGCCTTGATGACATATTGGCCCCCCGTCACGCTGGTCGTGCCAGTGGTGCCGCTTGTGCCAGGCGTGGCGGCAGGTCCAGCGGTCGTGGCGCCGCTCCCTTGATTATCGGAGATACCCTTCCCGTGTTGCGACGAACTCGCGGCGGGTGCAATAGAGCTAGCGCCACAGCCAGCCAGCACCCCCACGAGCAATAGCATACCGCCAGCAAAGAGCCAGCGCAGAGCGCCTCGCGCCATGAGCCACCGCATAGTCTTTCCCTCCCGCTCGAAGCGACAGTGCCACCACGGGTGCCATTCGCCCGTTGGGCCGCTCTCGTCAGTCTAGACGGTGGCAGGAGGGTTCAGGTTCCCTACCGGCGAGCGATGAGGGAGAGACGCGGATGGCGAGACTACACGCGGCCCGTGTGCTCTGGCATCAGCGGGGTCCTATGACATCGGTGGATGTTGCTCACTCTCGCTCGTCAGATCGGCTGGAGCCAGGGAATCGTTGAGGATGACCTGGCGCATCTCTTCCGCCGGTATGTAGCGGTACGTGCTGTGGGCGGGCGGCGTCATCTCGACCGCACCGATGATGATCTGCTGGGCATAGGGACCAGCGGGCATTGTGGGCAGGGCGACGCGCTCGGTCCGCTGGCCCGGACGATCCGCGCCATTATCGGTGACCCGCACACCAAGCGCATTCATCACGAGCATATTGCGCTGGGCAAGCGCTTGGTGGCGTAGCATCGCATAGAGGGGTGTATCCAGAGACGCCCACTGCTCCCGAATCTTCTCAGGGAGGTGTCCATGCCGCGCGCATGCCGAGCGAACGGCATCTATCAGCGGGTCTGGCGAGAGCACG
>JADMIN010000807.1 GCA_015478575.1 Ktedonobacterales bacterium
ACGCGGTGGCGCTCTGCGTGCAGTACCAGATGCTCGCCTTCGTCGTGCTCGGCGCCGTCGT
The DNA here is from genome assembly GCA_015478575.1 of Ktedonobacterales bacterium. Classification (GTDB taxonomy): domain Bacteria; phylum Chloroflexota; class Ktedonobacteria; order Ktedonobacterales; family JADMIN01; genus JADMIN01. The sequence goes on from JADMIN010000807.1 coordinate 62, forward strand.
GCTGTGCGTCACCGGGGCCGAGGCGCTGTACGCGGATATGGGGCATCTCGGGGCGCGGCCGATCCGGCTGACCTGGACGTTTTTCGTGCTGCCCTGCCTGGTGCTCAACTATTTCGGCCAAGGCGCGCTGACGCTCAGCGACCCGAAGGCGGCGGCGAGCCCGTTCTTCCTGCTCGGGCCGGACTGGGCACGGTTCCCGCTGGTCATCCTGGCGACCTTCGCCACCGTGATCGCCAGCCAGGCGATGATCTCCGGTGCCTACTCGATCGCGCGGCAATGTACCCAGCTGGGATTCCTGCCGCGCCTGACGGTGCGCCACACCAGCACCACCGAGGAGGGGCAGATCTATCTGCCGCAGGTGAACGCCGCGATCCTGATCGGCGTGCTGGTTCTGGTGTTCTCGTTCAAGACCTCCGACAACCTCGCCGCGGCGTACGGCATCGCCGTCACCGGCACCTTCCTCTGCACCACGATGCTGGCGGTGGTGGTGTTCCGCCGCCAGTTCCGCTGGCCGCGCGCGGTGGCGCTGGCGGTGTTCGGCTTCTTCTTCCTGGTGGACGGCACGTTCTTCGCGGCCAACCTGATGAAGGTGCCCGAGGGCGGCTGGGTGCCGCTGATCCTCGGTCTCGCGCTGATGGGGCTGATGACCTCGTGGAAGCGCGGGCGAGATCTGCTGCTGGCACGGTGGAAGCAGGACAGTCTGCCGCTCGCCTCCTTCCTCGCGCGCCTGCCGCAGTCGCGCACCGTGCGGGTGCCCGGCATGGCGGTGTTCCTCACCGGCAACCCGGATTACGTCCCCACCGCCCTGCTGCACAACCTCAAGCACAACAAGGTGCTGCACGAGCGGGTGCTGTTCGTCACGGTGGAGAATCTCGACGTGCCCGAGGCGCGCGGCGAGGCCCGCAGCGACGTGCATGAGCTGGCCCCCGGCATTCACCGCGTGATCCTGCGCTTCGGCTTCATGGAGAGCCCCAACATTCCGCGCGCGCTCGAGGATCTGCGCGCGCGCGGCGTGCCGTTCGACAGTATGCAGGCGAGCTACTTCCTCGGGCGCGAGGTGCTGGTGCCCGCGATGGTGCCAAAAATGCCGATCTGGCGGCTCTGGCTCTTCCTGGTGATGGCGCGCAACGCGGTGCCCGCCACCGAGTTCTTCCGCATTCCGGGCGACCGCGTGGTGGAGCTCGGCGTGCGGGTCGCGATCTGAGATCCTTGCCGGGGAAGGTGACGCTTGGCGGAATCGCGCGAACTCGGCTAGACACCGGCGACCCGTGCCTTGGCACATTTGCCCTTAGAGGGTTCCCTATGCTCCTGCGCCCGCGTCCGATCGTGTCTCTCATGCTGGCCTGCGGCTGGTTGGCCGCGTGCAGCGGCACGCAGCGGCTGCCGCAAGGCGCCGGCGGCAACGGCACCGATTCCGAAT
>JADMIN010000087.1 GCA_015478575.1 Ktedonobacterales bacterium
GTGTTGGATGGCGCCGCGCTGGCTTCCTCAACACTGGATCTGCCCCCCGACCCCCAGCCAGCGCTCTGCATCCGCGCTGGCTACCTGGCGCTACGCCACATCGCCGATTTCTTCCGGATCACCTATCATGCCAGCCCCACGCCTAGCGACCCCATCAGCGTCACGCGCGAGGAATATGACGCCGCCTACGAAGCGCTCGCCACGGCGGGGGTGCCGCTCAAGCCCAACCGCGAGCAGGCATGGCGCGATTTCGCTGGCTGGCGCGTCAACTATGATGAGGTGCTCATCGCGCTCGCGCGGCTGCTGATGGCACCCGAAGCACCTTGGTCCTCCGATCAGCCACGTCTTGCCCGTGGCAAACGGCGCGAGCGCGCCGTAGTGGCCGCGCGCTGAAGATCGAGGGCATCCGCCCCTCGCATCTCGTGCTCTGCCCCACATGCCTTCCTTCATACGCCAGCGGCGCGCTATGAATCTCTACGACACTATCCCAAAGGCGGGCGATGCTCCACCCAACGGCCCACACTCGGAGCCGCGCACCCATACGCGCACCTATACGCGCACCCATACGCGGGCCATCTTCTCCCGCGAGAAAGTGACGTCACCACCATGACCACACCCACCCGCGTCGGCGTCATCCTCCTGACGTACGGCTCTCCAGCCACCCTGGATGACATCCCGCACTACCTGCGCAATGTGCGTGGCGGCCGTCCTGCTGACGATGCCCTCATCGCCGAGTTCCGCCGCCGCTATGCCCTCATCGGCGGCTCGCCGCTGCTGCGCATCACACGCGAACAGGCCACTGCCCTACAAGCCACCTTGAACCGCCGCCACCCCGATGGCCCCGCCTATCACGTCACCGTTGGCATGCGCTTCGCCCCACCCTCCATCGCCGAGGCGCTCGCCGAGGTCGCGCCCACCAGCGACGCCATCGTCGGCGTCATCCTCTCGCCCCAGTATTCACCCATCCTGATGCGTGGCTATATCGCCGCCCTCACCGAGGCAGTGAACGCCCTCCAACGCGATGACCTGCTGCTCGCCATCACCGGCGACTGGCACCTCCAGCCGCTCTTCCTCCAGGCGGTCGCCCAGCGCGTGCGCGAGGGGCTAGAGCGCCTGCCTGCGGATGTGCGCGAGCGCGTACCCGTCCTGCTCACCGCGCACAGCATGCCATTGCGCGTCGTCGAGTCCGAGCCAGACTACATCGCCCATCTCCACGAGACCGCCACCGAGGTCGCCCGGCTCGCCGGACTGCCCGCCGACCGCTGGATGTTCTGCTACCAAAGTGCCGGCCACACACCCGAACCCTGGCTCAAGCCCGACTTTGCCGATATCATGCCAGAGTTGCGCGCCAAGAGGCAGACCCACGTCATGATCGCGCCCATCCAGTTCCTAGCCGACCACCTGGAAATCCTCTACGACATCGAGATCGGCGCCCGCGAGCAGGCCGAAGAGAACGGCATCCAGTTCGCGCGTACCGAATCACTCAACACCGCCCCGCTCTTCATTCAGGCGCTCGCCGCCGTCGTCGAAGACACCCTCGAAGCCGCCCTAGCGCGGGCACATGCGACCACAGGAGCATAACCATGCAGGCGATCCGCATGCACCAGACCGGCGGCCCAGATGTCCTCCAGGTGGAGGATGGGCCACTACCTGTGCCCGGCCCCGGCATGGCGCTGGTCAGCGTCGAGGCCGCTGGCGTCAACTTCATTGACATCTACCAGCGGACTGGGCAATACAAGGTCCCGCTGCCGTTCACTCCCGGCGCTGAGCTAGCGGGCGTGGTCACGGCGCTCGGCCCGCGGCCAACTGACACCGACGCCGCCGATCTCGCGGACATCACGGTCGGGTCTCGCGTCGCCACCCCCCAGGCCACGGGCGCCTATGCGCAGTATGCCCTCGTTCCAGCGCAACGGCTGGTGCTCGTTCCCGACGCCATCGCCAGCCAGACCGCCGCGGCGGTGATGCTTCAGGGGATGACCGCGCACTATCTCACGCACAGCGCCTATCTCCTCCGGGCCGATGATGCCTGTCTCATACATGCCGCCGCTGGAGGCGTCGGGCGCCTGCTGGTCCAGTTGGCCAAGATGCGGGGTGCGCGCGTGATCGCCACGGTTGGCAACGAAGAGAAGGCCGCGCTCGCCCGTAGCGCCGGAGCCGATGAGGTCATCCTCTATACCCAAACCGACTTCGAGACCGCTGTCAAGGATCTGACCACCGGTAGCGGCGTGGCGGTTGTCTACGACTCGGTCGGCAAAGACACCTGCGAGAAGGGCCTCCGCTGCTTGCGCCGTCGCGGCTCCATGATCCTCTATGGCCAATCCAGCGGCGCGGTGCCACCGCTCGATCCCCAAATCCTCAACCGCTATGGCTCGCTCTGGCTGACGCGCCCCACCCTTGGTGACTACATCGCCACGCCCGCCGACTTGCGTGAGCGCGCTCGCGACCTCTTCACCTGGCTCGCCACCGGCGCGCTGGAAGTGCGGCTTGACCAGACCTTCCCGCTGGCCCAGGCGGGCGCCGCCCAGCAATATCTGTCGGACCGCAAAACCAAGGGCAAGGTGCTGCTCATTCCCCCGGCATAGCACCCACTTGTCACCACCGACCGCCGAAGACGTGTGGGAGGCCGAGTATGGAGTACCGAGCGTTGGGCGCATCGGGCTTACGGGTGCCGGTAATTGGCCTGGGCACCTGGCGCACGTTCGACGTGCGCGGGCGGGAGGCTGAGCAAAACGTGCGCGCCATCGTGGATGCCACGCTGGCCGCGGGCGCTGGCTTCTTCGATTCATCACCGATGTATGGCGAGGCGGAGCGCGCACTGGGCCACGCGCTGGCGGGGCGGCGCGCGGCGGCGCTCGTGGCGACCAAGCTCTGGGCCTCCTCAGCGGCGGAAGGACGCGCGCAAGCGGAGCGTGGCCTCGGCTTCTTTGGCGGTCACGTGGATCTCTATCAAGTGCATAATCTGCTGGCCTGGAGTACCCAGCTCTCCCTGCTCGAAGAGCTGCGCGAACAGGGGCACGTGCGCGCCATCGGCGCCACCCATTACAACCCCACCGCCTTTGATGAGCTGGCGCGCGTCATGCGCTCTGGCCGCGTCTCCGCCATCCAGATCCCCTACAATCCACTGGAGCGCGAGGTCGAGCGCATCATTCTGCCGCTGGCCGCCGACCTGAATCTCGGCGTGGTCATCATGCGCCCGTTCGGTGAGCGCACCCTCATGCGCGCCCCACCCGCCGCCGCCACGCTCACACCGTTGCGTCCCTTTGGCGTCACGACCTGGCCCCAAGCACTCCTCAAATGGATCTTGAGCGACCCACGCTGCCACGTCGCCATTCCCGCCACCGCGCATGTCGCCCATCTGGCCGAGAACGCCAACGCCGGGGCACCCCCCTGGTTCGGGCCTGAGGAGCGTGCCCTAGTCGCCCACCTCGCCACTGGATGATGCACATCCCCCATTTGGTGGCATTCCGCCTAGCGCGCCGTTCCTCTAGGCCTCATGCATCGGATTCGCCACCGCCCGTGTACATACAGCATCGGCACGCGCGACTCTCTGTCTTCGCCTTGGCACCGCCCGCGGCGGCGCGGGCGGCCTGTATCTTGCACCCGTAAAGATAGAGACTCTTGTCTATCTGGCTCAGCAGATTGCGTACCACTGTATCTTGCACCCGTAAAGATAGAGACACCTGAAGTAGAGACACTTGGAGCAACCTCTCCGCTCCCCGCTGGGGGCCGAGGACCCGCGGTCGCGATGCGCCCGTTCAGAAATCGGAGCAACCTTGCATGGCGACCTTCCCGCGCATTGTCTCGCTGGCCTCCGCATACCCGCCCTACAGCTTCTCCCAGGCAGAGATGCTCGATCAGTTACGCGCTCATGTGCTCGGATCGGACTGGGCCGCGCGGCCAGAGACCGCCGAGCGCGGACGCCAGATCGCGCGCCTCTTCACCGCCAGCCGCGTAGCGCGACGACACAGCGCCGTAGACCTGCCAGCATTCTACCGCCGTGCCCGCACGACCAGCGAGCGCATGGCCGAGTACCAGCGCGCCGCCCTCCCCCTAGGCCACACCGCCCTCGCGACCTGCCTGGCGGCCTCCGCGTGCCCCCCCGCGCGTACGATCAGCGACCTCTACGTCGTCTCCTGCACCGGCTACAGCGCCCCTGGCCTGGATATCCTGCTGGCGCGCGACCTAGGCCTGCCGCGCGACGTGCGGCGCGTGGTCATCGGCCACATGGGCTGTCATGGCGCACTCGTGGGGTTGCGCCAGGCACTGGCCACGCTGCGCGCTGACCAACAGGCCGTCGTCGCCCTGCTCGCGGTCGAACTCACCACCCTGCACTTCATGCCCGCCCTCGATCCCGAAGTGCTGACCTCCTTCGCGCTCTTCGGCGACGCCGCCGCCGCCGCGCTGCTCACGACCGATCCCACCGCGTCTGGCCCCGAATTGGTGGATACCTACTGTGCCGCCGACTTCGACGCCGCCGGGCAGATGTCGTGGACCATCACCGATACCGGCTTCGTCATGAGCCTCTCGCCGCGCATTCCCATCACGCTCCGGCGCAACATACTTCCCGCCGTCGAGCGACTGCTCACCCCGCACGGCCTCACCGCCCATGACGTGACCCATTGGCTGGTCCATCCCGGTGGCCCAAGCATCCTCACCGCTATCCAAGGCAAGTTGGAGCTGACCGACGCCCAGATCGCGCCCTCCTGGCAGACCCTGCGCGAGCACGGCAACTGCTCCTCCGCGACCGTGCTGCTCATGCTCGACGCCCTGGTGCGTTCCGGGCAGGCCCATCCTGGCGAGTGGGCCGTGATGATGGCCTTCGGTCCCGGCCTCACGCTCGAAACCTGCCTGCTGCGCTTTTGAACCGCGGCCTCAGCCGAGCAGCCGCAACAAATAGCCGGGGCGCAGCACCGCTGAGGCCGGCAGAAAATCGCCCGTCACCGCCATGAGCGTGTCGGCCATCTCCTTGCGCCGGGCGAACACCCGCGCGAAGTGGTTCATCAGCGGTGGCACTTGCACACCGAACTGAATCAAGGCCTCGATCATGTGACGCCCACGCACCTCATCGTGGTAGGCGTGATCATAGCGGGCGAGCGACCGCACGCCAAGGTCGCCGTCACGCAGCGCCGCATCCGCCACCCCCGCCGCCAGCCGCGCGCTCGACAAAGCGCGATAGATCCCCTCGCCAGTGAAGGGGTCGTAGTAGCCCGCGGCATCGCCCACGAGCAACAGCCCCGCCGCGGAGCGCCGACGCGCCCGCACATCCACCCTGCTGGTGGCCAGCGCACTCCTGGCCACCGCCACCCCCGCCAACCGCCCGCGCAGCCCAGGGAACGTCTCCAGCGTCTCCAGCAGGAAGCTCTCCGCCCGGCCAGCGAGCGCACGCCCATCACGTGCCTCATCCACCACCAGCGCCACATTGCAGAGGTCGCCGACTTCCGGCGGCTCCAGCGGCGCCAGGCCGACATAGCGCCGCCCCGCCACATGCATCTCGCCATACTCCCCCAGGCCCGCGATGCCCCGCAGGTGCGCCACCAGCGCCACCTTGCGCAACTGGCCTGGCGTGTGCAGCCCCAGACGGCGCGCGACCACGGAGTGGGCGCCATCCGCCGCCACCAGCAGCCGCGCGGAAATCGTAGCCTCCTCTGGCGATGGCGTCAACGTCCACAGGCCGCCCGTGCCCTGGCGCTCGACCCGCCCCAGCCGCCAGCCCTCGCGCACCTCCGCGCCCGCCCGCCGCGCCGCCCCCACCAGCGCCACATCCAGCCGCAGCCGCGGCACCGCCAGCCCTGTCGCGAAGCGGCTCTGCCCCACGCCATCGCGCGTCGCGGCAAAGTCACCCTGAAACGTCCCCCCATTGGGCGCGAAGACACGGAAGCCACGCAACCGCGCGGGCCGCTCATCCTCGATCTCCGCCAGCGCCCCCAACTCGCGCAACAACGGCTCCGCGGCGGGACTCAGGTATTCGGCGCACGGCTTGTCGCGTGGGAACACCGCCTTATCCACCACCACGACACGCCACCCCGCCCGTGCCAGCGAGATGGCCGCCGCCGCGCCCGCCGGCCCCGCGCCGACAATCGCGATATCATAGAACTCAGGAGATCTCGCCATGGGCACGTCCGCCACGCATTCGCTCCCTCAGCCGCACGGTACCGCGCACCGCTCGCCGGGCGGGCACCGCTACCATCACCTCGCGCCGCTCGCCGCGATGATGAGCCGATACGGGATGCCCACCCGCACGGTCGCGTCCCCCAGCCCCGCCCGCGCGACGAGCGCCCGCGCCTCGGCTGCCGTGTAGCCGCGACGCACCGAGACCGCGGCATGATGCTGAGTCATGGGGTGCATGCGAGTCACGCGCGTCAGCAGCCTGACACCGAGATACGCCAGCGGCGAGCGCACGAGATCGAAGACCAACAGGTGCCGACCAACCCGCGCCAGATGACGCAGGAGCGTCACCGCCTCCTCCGGCGCGAAGTGGTGCAGTGCCAGCGTGCAGAGCGCGATATCGAAACTGCCCGGCGGATAGGGCAACGTCAGCGCATCCTGCCGCTCGACCGTGATGCCCGCCGTTCCCGCAGCCCGCTCGCGAGCGACCGCGACGATCTGTGGATTGATATCCGTCGCCACGATCCGCGCTTGGATGCCCGCCCGCGTGGCCCAGTGCGCCACCGCCAGCGGCATATCGGCGGAGCCACTAGCGACATCGAGCAGCGAGAACGACCGCAGCCCACGCTCACGCACATGCCGCGCCACCGCGCGCACAGTGAGCCGCGTCCAACCCAGCACCATATTGATGTGCCGAATATCGCGCAGGTTACGCCTCAGCACCGCCGCATCATGCGCCGCCTCATCCAGCAGCTCGCGCGCCTCCGCGTCTCGCGTCTCCACAAGGCACCCTCCTCCCCCTTGTGGCAGATCCTTCCCCCCTTCCCTCGCAGGGAAGGGGGCAGGGGGTTAGGTCCCCCCGCGCCTTCCCCCTTCCCTCGCAGGGAAGGGGGCCAGGGGGTTAGGTCCCGCGCCTTCCCCCTTCCCTCGCAGGGAAGGGGGCCAGGGGGTTAGGTCCGTCTCCCCGCCGGCTTGTGCCCGAAAGGCGTGCGCCGCGCCATTCCTGGTGCGCGCAGCGGGCGGCGCGGATCCTCCCCTTCACGGTCGAAGGACCGTGGCCGAAGCGGCCTCGGCCTCGCCTCCCGCTCGTCATTCCAGCGGGAGCCTGGCGCGCCAGGGCGCCGGGGCGGGCGCTCATCGTCCGCGCGCTCACGCCAGCCATCATCGGGGCGCGCCAGCGTCGCTCGTGGTGGCCGACCACGGATGGTCGTCCGGTTGAGCGCAGCGCGCACCGCCTCCACCGTATCCTCCGGCACCTCCACAAAGGAGAACGCATCATAGATATCAATGTCGCCGATGGCGTCGCCAGGAATGCCCGCCTCATTCGCGATAGCGCCGACCAAGTCGGCTGGGCGCACTCCATCCTGCCGCCCCACCCGCAGGAAGAGTCGCGCCATCGCTGGCTCACCGCGTCCGCGCCTGGGATGCTGCCCCGGGTCAGGCGCGCGTCCCTCGCGCCGCCCGCGCCCTTGCGGTCGCTCACCTTCAGACGCCTCGCTCATGCCCCCGATGGCTGTGGGTGCCGCTGGCTCCGGGGCGGCGGGCGTCGTCCAGATGTCGCCGTAGCCGGGCCGGCGCGTCTCCCGCGCCTGCGCCGCCATCTTGAAGGCCGCCGCCGCCACCTCAGCGGGATCATGAGTGCCCGCCAGATCACCCACCAGCGCCAGAAACGAGTCGAGCTGCCCGCCATCCAGAATGGCCAGCACCTCCTCACGGAAGGCCGCGCGCCGCCGCGCCGCCACATCCGCGCGCGTCGGCAAGCGCAGCCGCTCCAGATTACGGTGAATTGATTGCTCGATGAAGCGCAGTTGCCGACGTTCGCGCGGCGTCACCAGCGTCAGCGCCTCGCCCGCCTTGCCCGCGCGCCCCGTCCGCCCGATACGATGCACATAGGAATCGGCATCCAAGGGCAAGTCATAGTTGATGATGTGACTCACGTCGGGAATATCCAACCCGCGCGCCGCCACATCCGTCGCCACAAGCAACTGCGTATGCCCCGCGCGGAAGCGACCCAGTGCCCGCTCGCGCTGCGCCTGGTTGATCTCACCATGAATCGCCTGCGCCAGATAGCCCAAGCC
>JADMIN010000088.1 GCA_015478575.1 Ktedonobacterales bacterium
GAATGGGGGGTCGCGGCGGCGGCGGCGCCATAGACCCAGCGTCCTTCGCCCTCGTGCTCGACCTCGACGGCGCAGTAGCCCACGGTGCGCTGGCGGCGCCAGCCTTTATCTGGCCGGTCCACCCCATGCGGATCGAAGAAGAGGATGGTGTTGCTCAGGGTGCGCTTGCTCGTGCGCCCAGCCTCGCGCGCCGCGGCGTTGAATTGTTTGCTGGGCGCGGGAAAGAGTGCCCAGTCAATCGCGTCGAGGATCAGCGACTTGCCAGAGCCATTCTCGCCGATGATGGCGAGCATATCCCCCATGACCTCTAGGGTCGCATTCTCGTGTCCATGCCAGTTGATGAGGCGGATGCGGCGGATCCAGGCGCGTCCCAGTCCTGTTGCTGCGCGTTGGCTCATGGCTGGTCCTCAGCATCTTTCAGATCGTCCGCCAGTACCAGTCCCGCTGGCGGTAGGAAACGGTCAATCAGATCAGTGAACTCATAGACGCCACTGAAATCGCGCTCATCGAGCTTGTAGCGCTCGTCGGGACGCTGGCGGTCATCGACGCCCAAGCGCCGCAGCAGCTTGAGTCGCTCGAACGCGGCGAACGCCTGGTAGAACGCGCGCTGGTTCATGCGCACGCGCTGGGCGGCGCTGGCCCGCACCGGCGCGGCGCTGGTCTTGGTCGTGGCGCGTCTGGCCGCCGCGGTGGTCGTGACGCTGAGGGCCTCACTCTTGAGGTCGCCCTTCGGCGGAGTGGCGCGCTTGCGTCCGCCCTTGGTCGGCGCCGCGTCCATCACCTCGTCATCGTCAGCGTCCTCATCAGCGCCGCGCGTGGCCAACGCTTCATTGATGATGCCTTCGTCGAAGCTGAGCCAAGGCGAGAGCCGCTGCCCCTCCTCCGCGACATAGCGGAACAACTCGGCGAAGCGGAAGACGCTGGCGCTGTCTCCCACCTCTAGCAAGCGCACGCTGCGATAGGCGCGGATCAGGCAGGCATAGGCCGTCTGCTTGCGCGCGGTCAGCTCGAAGACATCAGCGATACACAGCTCACGCTGGCGCGGTGGCGTCGGCCAATAGGCACGCGCCCAGCGGCCCTGGCGCAGTTCTAGCCGCGCGCCCAGTTCCTCCTCAAAGAAGCGTTGCTCTCCGGTGAAGTTCCTGGTCAGCCAGGTGAATTCATCCAGGGAATCCTCCCGCATGAGCGCGCTCTGCTCGATGAGCATGCGCCGCACGCGGCGGGCAAGCTCTTGCTCGCGCTGTCCGGTATATGTCGCCATTCAGTGCTTCTCCGCTGCTCTGCTCATGCTGTTGTCATACCCAACCGGCGTCCCCACGCCGCACCTGCTCGCTTCGTCACGGTCATCCCTGGTCCGATGGCCCGCGGCGGCCCGCGAACGGCCAGAAGCGCCGCCCCCCCGTGACCGGCGCCGGTTCTGGCGCCCGCGGGCGCGCGGGGCGCACCTCCACGTTGCCGGGACCCAGCGGGCCAGTCGGCTCGGTCAGCGGCTTGGTCGGGCGCACCTCCGCCGCGGGCAGCGGATGCGTTGGCCGCGCTCCCGGCGGGACCACCGGCAACGGCTTCGTGACGAGCGGGTCCGACGGCGCGACCGGCTGTGGGCCGGGAACGAGTGCGGATGCCACCCGGGGCGATGGTGGCCGGGGAGCGCGCTCACCCGCGGCAATCGCGCTCAAGTGCGCCGCGGACTCGGTCGCCGAGCGTCGCGCGGCGACTGTCGCTTGGTGCGCGGCACTCGTCGCTGAGAAGCGGTAGTTCTCCAACTCGACTTCGAATCCTGGCCCACGTATGACCGCCCGACGCGGCATTCCCGCTCCCGGCGACTGAATGCGCAGCCCCAGCCGACGCAGCGGCGCTGAATCGCGTGGCAGCCAGAGGAATGATGCGAGCAGCCGCAACTCGCTCACCGATTCGAGGGCGGCCAGCCGCGCCGCTGAGCCAGCCGCGATCAGCCGCTCCACCAGTCGTGCGCGTGCTTCCTCCAGTTCGCGCATGCGGGGGTCTTCGCCGGGATTCCAGTCGTCGGCGGTCTCGAGCACTGGGGGAGAGGAGGGCGGCACGGGACGCAGGCGCGGGCGCAGAGACTTCTGCCAGATCTCCTCATCCACGAGGGGCAGGGGCGAGCCGCCGCGCTGCTCGAGCCAACGATCCAGCCGCACTTGGGCATCACTGGACGGTGGCGCCTGCACCCAAAGGGCGGCGTGGATGGCGCCGGAGGCATCCCACAGATAGCGGCGCGCGTTGAGCGTTGCCCCCTCGCCGCCCTCAGCCAGGTCGCGTGCCCGGCGCAAGAGCGCGGCGACGGCCTGCGTCTGCTGCAAGCGCAACGAGATGGCGGCGTGGATGCGTTCCGTTAGGTCCACCAGCGCCAGGCTGATGACCCGCGCGCCCTCACGCCAGGAGCCAGGGCCGCTCTCGGCCATAAAGCGGTCGAAGTTGTCTAGTTCGCGCGGCACCGCACGGGCGACGGTATCTAGACGGTCGCGACGTTCCTCCGCCGTCTCGCCCAGGCCCACGCTCCACTCTTCCTCGCGAGCGCGCAGGGCATCGCGCAACCGGCGCACGTTCTCGCCGTCGTGGCGCTCGTCGCGTAGCAGCTCCAGCCGTTCGCGCACGCGCGCCGAGCCTTCCGCGGCTACGCGGAAGAACTTCTCATGCAAGATACCCAGGCGGTCGGCGATATCCGCCAGCACCTGTGGGTGGTTCGCGTCCACACGCAACGCGCGCAGCTCGCGGGCAAAGTCGCGTGTCTCAGTGTTGATGCCATGTAGGGCCTGGCCGAGAGATTGCCAGGCGGTGTGGCAACGCAGGGGGTCGGTGTCCTCGTAGTTCAACTCTTCGAGCAGCGTATCCAGCGCGGCGACGGCTTGGGCGAAGTAGTTGGCGCTGAGGCTGATGTAGCGACGACGCAGCGCCCGCTGCACCTCATCCCAGTGTGGCAAGAAGACGCGGAGCGACCGCGCCAAGGCATAATCGCGCTCGACGCGGCGGCGCAGTCCATCGCGCTCGGCGCGGTCGGGGGCCAACCCGCCATCCACCGCCTGCCAGCCTTCGAGTTGGCGCAGCACCTCGACCACCTCGGCGCGCGGATCCTCCGGCGCTGGCAGGCCACGCTCGCGCAGCACCGCCTCGAGGTCGGCGGCCAGATCCTCCACGGCGATGCCCACGCGCCCTTGGTATTCCTGGTCGCGCAGCGAGGCGATGATGATGGCGCGCCGCTGCTGGCGGGCGCCGGCCTCTTCCCCGGTGAAGGCGCGCAGGAACTCCGGCGGCCCGGCGATCAACGCCTCAGCCGCGCGCGCGAGTTCCTCGATACGCTGGTCATAGGTGGACACGCGATCCTCCGCCCTGGCTTGCCACCCTGGCACGCGGGAAACGCGCCGTGGGATGGTTCGCCCGCCAAGGGGGCGCCGCTCGCGCGCGCCACGGCGGATGCGGGGGGAAGCCGTCCGTCGCTCACTGGCCACGCCACGAGTGGAACGTTTGTCTCAGGCCAGGCGGCAAGCCGCTCCGGCGTGTCCAGCGTAGCATAACACAGGGTGCCAGTTCCTTTGGGAGATTAGCGGCGAAGGGCGCCCAAAGGTACCAGAGGCACGAGCGGGCAAGAGGCCGACATGACGGGGCGCGGAAGCGCGCGAGGCTCAGCCATCCTGTTGGCCTCTGGGCGGCTATCGGCGCCACCCTCCCATGCGTGTGCGGACAGCAATCCCCGGACATGCCCCAAGGGGGGCAGCCGGAGATTGCTGGGGGGGGACGGCTGGGGGCGCACGCTACTGGGACGCACACTACTGGGGCAGATCGAGGTCCATACCAAATTGCGCGCCCATCGCCATGATCTCTTCGCGCTGCTGCGCGATCATCTTCGCGTCGTGCGCGCGCAACATGGAACTGGCCCAGGCGCGTTCCCGTGGCCGCCACGAGAGATGCTCGGCATAGAGCGGCCACATCAGTCGGCAGACCTTCTCGATGGAGCGTTTGGTCTTGGAGGAGGCGTTGCGCAAGAGCATGCGCTCGTAGCAGACACCAGAGCCGTGGTGAATGCCATCATCCACCTGGAGCTTCTTGCAGATCTCGGCGAGGATGGTATCTGGCGCCGCGGCGGCAATCTGGCGGAAGCGGGGAATCACCAGCCCTTCGAAGGCGACTTGGAAGAGCCAAATCGTCTCTTCAAGCGTCTCCACCTGCATGGTCAAGTTGCCGAGCTTCTCCAGGTGGGGGTCTGGCTCGCAGGTGCCGCCGATCGCGTTGGAGAGGCGCAGCCATGCCTCAAGATGGCGTGCCTCATCCTGCGTCATCGTGGTGTAGTAGAGCTTTGCCTCATAATCGGGCGCGTCGCGGAGGAGCTGGACGGAACACTGCACCGCGATCATATCGGCCTGGAGTTGCTGGGTGACGACAGAGCGCCACATCGAGTGCCGCCGGGCGCGCTTGGCCGCGGGACCGTGGCCCTCAGGCACCGGAGCGATCTCTCCCCAGGAAAGCCCCCGGACATCCCATGCCTGGCGCTTGGCCAATTCGTAGTAGCGCTGCATTCCCTCCGCTGACCCCATGGCGGTCAAGGCCGTTTCCGTTACCTCAGTCGCCAACGCGGCGGTCATGGTTGTTTCCGTTACCTCGGTCGTCACGCCGTACCCCTCTTCCCGCTGATGCCTGTTGGTTGTGGCGCATACTGCGCTCCCAAGCGTCCTGGGAGCCGCTGTGCGGCTCGCTGCCTCAGGCGTGGCCTCAGGCGTCTACACTCACCCCGACGCCGACGGGCGCTGTCAGGCGCGGCTGCCGTGGCCGGTTGCCAGAGGGTGACGTGGCGCGATGCCGAGCTGGGAGTGTCACCGGTGAACGGTCACCCGTCGCGGTCCGCTCCAGATCCTCTGGCATTGTTCATGGCGATGATATCACGCCACCGCGGATCTGTCACCTCTGTACATGGCGGGGGTATCTTACCACGAATGGGCTTCTTATGCGGAGTAGCAGCGAGACCGTTCTTGCCGTCTGGCCCGCATCCCCCAGCAGTAGCCTCTATCGCTCAGAAAGCCTCTGGACAGATAGAGTACAATGGTGACATGGGGTACGCGCGCATGCGTGTAGGCCCGCGCGAGCACTATTCCGGATTTGGACCGCTGGCACAGATATTGTACTTTGGGTATGCCATTCAGGCGCAGTCTCCCACCTGGGCGCTCGCGAACGGCTACCCAAGCGAACATCATGCGCAGCGGCCGGAGCGGTCCCGCATTCGTCATCGGAGACGGCAGCGGACCGGCGCGCACTGTTGGCGCGCCAAGCAATGCAGCGAAAGAAGCTCTGGAAAGCCGGAGGTACTTGTGGTTGGCAATGACCATCAGTTCGTGTGTCTCTATGGGCATTTCTATCAACCCCCGCGCGAGGATCCCTTTACGGGCCGTATCCCACGTGAGCCAGGGGCCGCGCCGTTTGAGAACTACAACGAGAAGATCACGACCGAGTGCTACCGCCCGAACGCTAAAGCAGGCAACTTCGAGCAGATCAGCTTCGACTTGGGGCCAACGCTCGCGTCTTGGCTGGAGCGCACGCACGCTGATGTCTACCACGAGATTATTGAAGCTGACCGCCGGAACGTTGCCCACTATGGCGTCGGCAACGCGCTCGCCCAAGCGTACAATCACACCATCCTTCCCCTGGCCTCCTCACGCGATAAGCGCACGCAGATTGTCTGGGGCCTCGAAGACTTCGCCCACCGCTTCGGGCGCCGGGCGGAGGGCCTCTGGCACGCCGAGACCGCGGTAGACCTGGAAACGCCGGATATTCTGGCGCAAGAGGGTGTGCGCTACACCGTGCTCGCGCCCTGGCAGTCCGCGGGACCGATTGATCCCACCGAGCCGTACCGTGTCTGCCTACGCGAGGGGCGCTCGATCACGGTCTTCTTTTATAATGGCCCCTTGAGCGGCGGTGTCTCATTCGATTGGAACATGACGAACAACGCTGACGCCTTTGCCACATCCTCGCTGCCAGCTCACCTGAACCGCGAGAAGGCCGCGCGTGGCGAGGATCAACTCATCACGATCGCCACGGATGGTGAGCTGTATGGCCACCATAAGCCCTGGCGTGATCAGTTCTTGGCGCATCTGGTGCGCGAAGGCGCTCGCGGCCACGGTTTCGCGGTGACGTCGCTTGGCCGCTATCTGCGCGCGCACCCAGCGCGCCGCGAGGTGGAGTTGGCGCTGCCCAGCGCATGGAGCTGCGCGCATGGCGTGGCCCGCTGGAGCGGGGGGTGTTCCTGCACAGAGGGCGAGGCGTCGTGGAAGCCGACGCTCCGCGGCGCGCTGGACCATCTGGCCGCTCAGTTGAATGAGACGTTCGAGCGCGTCACCACCACCACGCTCGCCGATCCCTGGGCGGCACGCAACGCCTATCTGGGACTGCGCAACCACTGGACCAGCCCGGAGGAGTTCTGGGCGCGGTATGGGGCGCGGGGCCACCGACCCGAGAGCGCGGCCTTGGAGGAGCACACCCTCCAACTGCTGGAAGCGCAGTACTTTGGCCAGTGGATGTACACCAGTTGCGGCTTCTTCTTCGAAGATCTGGACCGCATCGAGCCACGCAATGATATCGCCTTTGCCCGCCGCGCCATCAGCCTGGTCTGGCTCGCCACCCGGCGTGACGTGCGGCGCGACTTCGTGCGCGACTTGGTGGCGGCCAAGAGTTGGCGTACCGGGCTAACGGGCGCGGACCTCTATCGTCAGTTGCCGCGTGTCCAGCCGAGCTGGCTGCCGCCGGGCGGCGACGGCGACGGCGACGGCGACAAGAACGACGACGATAAGAGCGAATCGGCGGCATGATCGCGCGTTTGACCGCCCCACGGGAGGCCACGGCACGCATCCCAGGCGGTATCACGAGGGCGAGCCTCCTCTCGGTGCATTAGGGCGGAGAGGGGACACGGTATGGAGCGGACCACGAGGATGCCAGGCGGCCAAAGCGAGCCAGAGCGGCGAGGAACCACCAGGGAGCGCTGCGACGAGCCGGCGCCGCCAGCGTTAGTGCGCGCCGTGGAGCAGTTCAATCGCCGCGAGTACTTCGAGTGCCACGAGACGCTGGAGCAGATCTGGAACGAGGAGCATGACGCCCTCCGCACGATCTATAAGGGCATCCTCCAGGTCGGTGTCGGCTGTTACCACCTGTTGCGCCACAACTACAAGGGCGCCACGATCAAGCTGCTCTCTGGCGCGGACTACCTGGAACCATTTGCCCCGCGCTGCCTGGGCGTCGAGGTGGGCCACCTCATCGCCGACGCGCGCCGACTGCGTGCGGCGCTGATCGCGCTGGGACCGGAGCGCTTTGCTGAGGTAGACCTGGCGCTGCTGCCCCAGGTGCGGCTCAGCGACAGGGGCAGGCACACATCCGCGTAGCACAGGGACAGCTACGGCGTGATGCTGTGCTCAGGCATGCTGATGAAGCGCATCGGGCGCGCCACGCGGCAGTGCCAGCCACATCAGCGCCGGCGCGCATTGCCCCATCGGGCGCGGCCTCTCTTAGCGTTCTTCTCCCCGAATCGCCTGGAATATGCCGGTCTCTGCCGTAATGGTGAGGGCGCCGTGCGTGGCAATCTCCTCCGCGATGTGGCTCCGCAGTCGCGCCATCGCGTCCTCCGGCGGCAGCGTGCCC
Source organism: Ktedonobacterales bacterium (assembly GCA_015478575.1). Lineage (GTDB taxonomy): Bacteria > Chloroflexota > Ktedonobacteria > Ktedonobacterales > JADMIN01 > JADMIN01. The sequence goes on from JADMIN010000088.1 coordinate 7,636, forward strand.
AGGGGCGTCGAGCGGATATAGGCCACCAGCGGCTCGATCTCCGTTACCCGTAGCGCGTTCTCATAGCGGCGCGCTGAGACGACCGCGAAGTGCTGCGCAAGCAGCTCGCCCCCATTTTCCAGACGGAAGGGCAGGGCCGCCCGCTCACCCCAGAGCGTCGCCGCGGCTGGGGCGACGCGGCCCACCAGCTCACCGATCTCACACAGATGGGTGCCGCCGTTGGTGGCGGCGTAGAGCGCGCCGCCCGGCTTCAAGACCCGCGCGATCTCGACGAGCGCCCGTGGGATGTCGGGCACATGGTAGAGCATGTGGTTGGCGATCACCGCGTCGAAGACGCCATCCGCGAAGGGGATGGCCTGGGCATCGGCGCGCATGAAATGGAAGCGCGCGGCGTAGGCGCCTAGATGCGCGCGCGCCTCCTCCAGCATGCCCGGCGAGAGGTCCGAGAGCGTGACGTTCCAGCCATGTGGAATGCGTTCTAGGTTCGCACGCCAGAGGTCGCCGCGTCCGCTGCCCAACTCCAGCAC
>JADMIN010000808.1 GCA_015478575.1 Ktedonobacterales bacterium
GTGTCGTCCACCAGCAGACGAAACTGATAGGTGCCCTGCTGATCAAAAGTCAGCCCGTTGAGTCCGATGACGAACATCGCCCGCACCACTTGCTCTTCGCGACCAGGCAGCACCCGTGGAGTAAAGGCACTTGCGGGTGTCGCCGCCAGGGGGGCATTCCCTGGCCCAGCGAGTGTCACGCGCAGCCAATATTCACGCTCGGCCTCACGTGGTTCAAAATCCAGTCGCATCACCAGCGACAAGGCGGGATGCGTCAGAGGAAATGTCGCAGCATTGATGGTGTCAAAATCCCCTCCCAGGAGGGAGACCTTACCATCCTGCCCCAACTGAGCAGCATCCGCTAGTATCGCATATGCCAACTTCATGGTATCTCTGCGCTCATAGCACTGACACTCGGCACGGACGAGGAGCACCGACGAGTTCTCGGTTCAGCGCTCCCCGCCAACGCCGCGACTCCCCGAAGGCGCTGCCCACGCCCTTGCGTGTTTCTGGCCGCGTTCTCGTCGCGGGGCAGGCTTCGTCCCACATGCGGAGCACGCATGCGATGGACGCGCGGCACGTCCTGCCAGTCCTCATGTGCCTGCTTCAGGGTCTCATGATAGCAGATTCCAGGCCCCAAAGCCAGAGCACGTGGGCTGGGCGAACCACCTGAGCTTACGCACAGCGACTCGCGCCGGTGAGATCCCGTCACAGTTCGGCGAGGAGATCGAGCGCCTCCACCTGATCGCGCTCCAGCGTCTTGATGCTGATGTTGTGCAGGTAGACGCAGACGCGCTGGCGCGGCCAGCACTCCTCCAGCGCCAGCCGCATGATCTGGCGCATGCGCGGACGCATGCGGTCAATGGCGGCACTGATCTGCGCGCGCGTCAGCAGGCGGACCGTTCCATCGGCGCGGACGAATGTGAGCGTGGCCTCAGGCTCCGCGCGCGGCACCGACCGCAGGAACTCGCGAATGAGCTGGCGTGTCTGTGCCCGCTGCCACTGAACGGGATCCTGCCCAGGGGGCGGCGCCAGCGCGCCATCCCCCACCGCATCGCCCGTGCCCAGGCGCTCAGCCGCCAGCGTGTCGCCCGTGCCCAGCGCGCCCAGCGGCCCTGCCGTGGCGTGCGCGTCCGCCGCGCTCGGCTCCTCCTCTGGCCGCGTCTGGCCCTCGCGCCCGATGGGCCGCGCCTGCCCCATCCGCTCGCTGTGCTGTCCATTCCGCTCCCACATCGCACCCATCCCCCCTTCCGCCGCGACGACCGGCGTACGTCCGCGCGCCCCAGGGCAACGCCGCTCCCTCTGAACGCAAAGCATAGAACATAATTTCTATCTTGTCAACGGGGCGGCGAATGGGGGGCGGCGAATGGGGGGCGGCGAATGGGGCGCCTGTGGTATGATCTTCAGGGCGACTGCCTCAACCGCGATTGAGGTATCTCAGATAGCGGGCGCGAGTGGCGGCAGGCCGAACCGAAGGGACAGGCAGATGATGGTAC
>JADMIN010000809.1 GCA_015478575.1 Ktedonobacterales bacterium
GCGCAGGGGGTATGGCTTGCCCACCTCGAGGAAGAGCATGACAACATCCGGGCCTCGATCCGCAATGCCCTCGAAGCGGGCGAGTATGTGGCGGCGGCGCGTCTTGTCGCGGCGTTCTGGCGCTTCTGGTCTGTCCGTGGCTACCTGACAGAGGGGCGGCACTGGATCGAGCGCGTGCTGGAACACGCGGAAGACGTGCCACCGCTTGTGCGGGCGAAGGCGCTCGACGGCCTCGGTACGATGATGCGGGCGCAGGGGGAGCACGCGGCGGCTCAGCAGCGGTACGAGGAAAGCCTGGCAATTCGGCGCGGCTTGAGGCATCAGGCGGGCATCGCGCATTCGCTCAGCAACCTTGCCGGCATGGCGCGCGACCTGGGCGATTTCGCGACGGCGCGCGACCTCTACGAAGAATGTCTGGCAAGCCGCCGGGCGACGGGTGACACCGAGGCGGTGACGCGCACGCTGATTAACCTCGGCATCCTTGCCCAGCGGCAGGGCGACTATGCCACCGCACGCACACACTACACGGAGAGTCTGGCAATCGGGCGGGCGAAGGGGCATCAGCAGGCCATCGCGCATGCGCTGATGAATCTCGGTGTCGTCGCACAGCAGCAGGGCAACGACGCGACGGCCCGCAGGCACTACGAGGAGAGCCTGGCGGCGGCACGCGCCGTTGGGGACACCGCGACGGTTGGCTTCGCCCTCAACAATCTTGGCGCGGTGGCGAAGCAGCAGGGGGATTTTGCCGCCGCCCGTGCCTTCTATCAACAAAGCCTCGCCCTTCGCCGGGAACTTGGCGACATGCGCGCCATTGCCTTCTCGCTGACCAATCTCGGCATGATCGCGCAGCAGCAGGGCGATTATGCGGCCGCCCGCACATACTACGATGAGGCGCTCGCCATCCGGCGCGAATTGGGCGATCCGCGTGCCTTGCCCTTCTCACTCAACAATCTGGCGTTTATCGCCCGGCAGCAAGGTGATATCGCAATCGCTCGCGCCGCCGCGCTGGAAAGCCTCGCACTAAGTCAGCAACTGGACGATATGCGCGGCACCATCGAGGCGCTCGAGGGCATGGCGGCGCTCGCCGGTATGCAGGGCGACGTGGCACGCGCAGCCCGGCTTTGGGGCGCGATTGAGACGTTACGTGCCGAACACCATTTCCCCCGTGTACCGGAGGAGCAGACACGGTACGAGCGCGAGAGCAGCACCGCCCGGCATGGCGTCGCGGGGAATGTCTGGGATATCGCCTGGGCGGAGGGGCATGAACTGTCGCTCGCACGCGCCACCGAATTGGCAGCCATGCCTGCCGATGTGCCGACGATGCCATCGGCTTCGAGCCGCCCCGCCCCGCCCGGCGTGCCGGATCGGACCTCACCCCCCTGACCCCCTCTCCTTTGCCCGGAAGCAAAGGAGAGGGGGAGCCGGGATTCCGCGATGGCGGGTTTCGCCTTTTCCATCAAGGAATAGCAGAGG
>JADMIN010000810.1 GCA_015478575.1 Ktedonobacterales bacterium
CACCGCTGTGCAAGTCCGCCTGACCTACTACGGCCAGCGCCATGATGCGCTGCGGCTTCTTGACAAAGACTGACGAGGCCAGAAAGAGCGGGTCTTTGAGAAAGGCAAAGCCGCGTTCCACGGCAGACTGGGCTTTGTACGTCTGGATCAGCTCCATATCAGGCAGCGCGGCCACCGCCACAACGTTGGTAGCAATCAGGAAGGCCGCCTTGCGCCGCGCCTCCCGCTCGAGGGCGTCTGAGTCGAGGTGGAGCTGGGCTTGGATGTGCCATTCCTGCTCCAGCGGCTGGGCATCCTGACGCGGACGCCCAACGCGCCGGTGCTTGGGGATCACCACCACGGTGGTGTGCACGAGCAGCCAAGGCGGCAAGCGCTGGCGTTCTTGCTCGAGGGCTGCTTGGGCATCGGGGGCTGCTTGGGCATCGGGGGCGCAGGCGAAGGCCCGGTGGCTCAAATGCCACCAGCGCTTCTCCCACTTCGCCTGTTCACGCTCCGCCTGCCGCTGCAGTGTCGATCTGGCCCGCTGCTCTCCCGCACGAGAGCGCGCCACCACCCAGCGCTCCTGACCCTGCGGCAGGTCCAATGTGCGCCCCCACCACGACAGCTGTTCGTCGTCGCTGTGCTGCCAGGCGGCAGGCTCCTCACGCACCATGGCTTGGGCGAGGCTCGATGTCTCAGGCACCCGACTGATCCAGGCGACGGCGGCCTCGTTCAACGCGCGCATGTTGGCTTCGCTGTAGAGTCCACTGTCGGCCACGTAGAGCCCGGCTGGCTCGCCGCTCGCGCGCAACTGCTGCGTGAGTTCCATGACCACCTGGGGCAAGGACGTCTTGTCACTGGCATTGCCGTCCAGGGGCTTGAGGAACTGCGGGATGCCCTCATCCGAGGTGACCAGCCCCAGCATCCACTGCTTGAGATCGTCGCGGTGATCGCGGGAATAGCCATACGTCACCGCAATCGTCTGCGTGTCCAGGTCGCCTTCCACTGGCGCATACTCTCCACTCACCGCGAACGAGGTCGTGTCGGCATGCAAGCGCCTCAGCGACACCCCAAATGCTTGACGCGCTCGCAGCGCCAGGCCGGCAAACAACGTCGTCACATCATGCGCGTACAGCCAGTCGAGCGTGCGCCCCAAGCAGTCATCGTTGAGATCCGCCGCTGTGATGCCCGGCCCTAGGAGGTGCTCAACGGGCTTATCCTCGAAGAACTGCGCGACGAGATAGAGCTGCCGATTGCTCAAGCCGAGCCCATTGAGCACCATCGCCACCGTCGCCGTGCCCACGCTCACCTGCTGACGTGAGGTGGGAGTCTGGGCGTCGAGCCACTCCGCCACGCCGATCTCCCGACACACTTCCGCCACAACGCCCAGATGATTGAGATGCTCCACCACCACCTCGTACACCATCTTCCCGCTCCTTTCGGTCGATGACGTCCACCCTACCGATATTCTCTATCCTGGTCAATCC
>JADMIN010000089.1 GCA_015478575.1 Ktedonobacterales bacterium
GCTGATTGGCGTGGTGGCTGGCTCTGGTCTGGTCGCCCAGCATCAACGCCAGCTCGATGCCCAGGCGACGCACACCGCGCAGACTGCTGGCACAGGCAACGCCAACGCCACAGCGCAGGCGCAGGCCCGCGCCACCGCCGCCGCGCGGGCCGCCGCCGCCGCGACCGCCACCGCCGTCTTCACCATTCCTACCGCGACGGGCACCGCCGCGCTAGGCGACGACGTGACCACTCCCCCGCCGCCACCCGATGGCGCCGGCACGCTCGTGCTAAGCGATCCCGCGCCGACCTGCGACCAGCCAATCGGGCCACACTGGACCACGGACAACGCGACGAAACTCACGTGTGACAGCGCTGGCCATACCGTGGTCACGGCACAATCCTCCTCGCAATCGGCTTGCATCGGAGCGATGGGCACGGTCATCAAGGATGGCTACTTCAGCGTGATCGCCAATCCACAATCCGGCGCGGTCATTCTCGCGTTCCGCCAGAGCAATGGGCAGAGCAACGGCACAACGGTCAACATCGCCGGTTATCTGTTCCAGGTAGACCGGGCGAACGGCACCTATGGCCTCTTCAAGCTCGACGCCGCGGAACAGGTGACGACGATAAAGCAAGGGTCACTCCCTGGCCCACTGGCCCAGCATTTCGCGGTGGGGGCGCTGTTCAAAGGCGGCACGCTCTCGCTCTACATCAACGGGCAACCGCTTGATACGGCCACCGACGCCACGTTCACGCAGGGGTGGGTCGGCCTCTGCACCGATGGTACGACAACCTACCGTGATGTGCAGGCATACAGCGCTGCGGGCTGATCCGCGCGGGTACGAGGACGAGCGTATGGTCTCTCCAGTGGAGCGGATACGCTCTGCCCTGCTGGGGGCACGGCACACGCTCCGCTATGGCAAACGCTCCCCTGGCGTATACTGGTGCGTATGAAGCCTAGGATATTGATCGGATCATGGGCCGCCATCAGCCTGTGGCCGGGATGCGATGAAGGAGCGAGCTGGTGGACGAGCTTGGTGAGCTGGAGGAGGTGCTCGCGCCAGCGCGCGGATTTATGCATCTTGATGCCGCGTATACCGCGTTCGAGACGGCGCGGGTGGTCGTGATGCCCATACCATTCGACGCGACGACGTGCTACCGTCCTGGCACGCGCGAGGGGCCACAGGCGATCATTGACGCCTCACGGAACCTAGAGTTGTATGATCCCGAACTGCGCCGCGCACCGTACCGCGCCGGCATCCATACGCTGCGTGCCATCGAGCCAATCATGGGCGACGCCGCCGCGATGGCGGAGCGCGTCGAGCGCATCACCGGTCATCTCCTCGATCGTGGCAAGTTCGTCGCGATGCTCGGCGGCGATCACTCCACCTCTATCGGCGTCGTGCGCGCCTTCGCCAGGCGCCATCCCCAGATGAGCGTGCTCCAGCTCGACGCGCACGCCGACCTACGCGACACCTATGAGGGCACAGCACTCAGCAGCGCCACGATTATGCGCCGTGTGCTCGATGTCTGTCCACGCACGGCGCAGGTCGGCATCCGCAGTCTGAGTGAGCCGGAGGCGCGGCTGGTGGAAGAGCGCCACCTGCCGCTCTGGCTCGCCAGCGACCTCCACGCGCGGGCACTGCGCGGCGACCACGGCTGGATCGAAGAGGTCGTGGAGGCCCTGGCCGATGAGGTCTATGTCACGGTTGATATTGATGCCTTCGACCCCTCATTCGTGCCGGGAACAGGCACGCCAGAGCCGGGGGGTCTGGGTTGGTATGAGGTGATGGACCTGCTCGCCGCCGTCGCCACGCGCAAGCGCATCGTGGGCTTTGACCTGGTGGAACTGTCGCCGCTGGTGGAGGGCCACGTCAGCCCCGTCGTCGCCGCCAAAGTGGTTTACAAGCTGCTTGGCCTTGCCTTGCCAGACGCGGGCTAACCCTCGACGCGGAGCCGGGCCATCGCTGACGGCGAAGGAAGCGCCCAGGTTGGGAGGACATGAAAGGGACAAGCGCGTGCGTGTCACGCTTTTGTGGGCCAAGCAGTGTGAACCCCTGTGTGGAGGAGTGTAAAAGTGCCAAACGTGTGGTACTCTATATATCTGGTACGGGCGGCGCGCTCGTCCTAGTGTTGTGGCACGGATGTGCCCCCACGGTTCGTGGCGAGACCCCTAGCAGAGAACAGAAAGGAGACCAGGCACAGGCATTGCCTGACCTGGGTAACAAAAACCAAGCGTGAGTGAAGTCATGATTAAGGAGGGTGAGTCCTTCGAGACCGCTCTCAAGCGCTTTACGCGCAAAGTTCAGCAGGATGGCCTGCTCTCTGAGGCTAAGCGCCGCCAGCACTATGAGCCACCCAGCGTGAAGCGCAAGCGCAAGGCAGACGCGCGCGAGCGCAAGGCGCGCAAGGCGCGGGCGAAGGCCGCCGCGATGGGTTTCTAGCGCGTTCCGCCTTCCTCAGCGATCACGAAACGAGTGAGCCGACCGCGAGCCGCGCAAAAGACGGCGTGCGTGGTCGGCTTATGGTGTTGCGTGGTTCGGACGGCGGCGCATGGTAAACCCTTGATGTGGTGTGTCCCACGCGGGCGAGCGCTGGTATGCCCGCGGCCATGACCTCTGCGCTCCATCATCTCTCCGCACTGGTATTTCACTGCCGTGCGTGTCTATAACCACCATATATGAACTCTTCAGACGCAGTTAGGCGACGACCGAGCGAAACCACCGCATCGTTCGAGTTGGGACATCGCGGCCTCGTGCTGCACGCCACATGGATGCCCCCCGAAGGCGCGTGGGCACATTCATTGGCGCTTTGGGCCGAGGCCCAAGCTCGCTTCCCCGCTCGCCGCTCGCGCGTATCCGCTGAGGAGATCGTTACCCATCCGCGTGCGCACCCCTTCTCCGCCAAGTATGTCGAGTTACTGAATGCGCTCGATTGGCTCTGGAAGCGCTCGCGGCCTGGCGTGCGCCCGCGCACCACCAGTAAGCCTATTCGGCTACCGCTGTGGCTGCCCTCCCAAGGCCCGCGCCCGTGGCCCTCCCCCTTCATGGTGGCCGCTGGCTGGGCGCCAGACTCCACAGTCCCCGAGGCCGCTGAGACGCCGCTGGCGCTCTGGCGTGCCGACGCCCTGCTGCTCGACGCGGAGTCAGCCGTCACCCTGCTGGCGGGCCTCCCTGCCGGCGCGGAGGCCGCGACGGTGGCGGAGGACCGGACCGCGGGCACCTGGGGCTTGGCGCCGATGGTGCTGGGGAGCGATCTCCGCCTGTGGGCCGCCGCCGCGCGCTTCGTACTCAGCCTGCTGGCGCGCCAGCGTTTCCTTCCTGGTGCCATCCCCATGTGGGACTATGACGGTTATGGCTACGGTCCCCGCGTGGCTGGTGTCTGGCAAGCCTCCCTCGCCGACACCGAGGATCACGCCCGCTTCGACGCGCTCGCCGCTGCCATGCCTCCACTCTGTCGCGCCGCCATCAGTTCACACACTGAGGCCCCCGCCATCGAACGGGCACCCAGCCCCACCGCCTTGCTCGACGACTTCATTCAGTGCGCGGTTGGCGCCTGCGTCGAGCAATGGGTCAAGCGCGAGAGGCTGTTGTTGCGGCTGCCCAGCACCTCACAGCCGCGGAATACCCCCCATCGCCCATCGAGCTTCGGGCTGGGCTTTCCGCTCAAGCAGTCGCTCGCGGCGCGCTGGATTGATGGCCTGCGTGACCCGCGGCAACCGCTGCGCATCACCGCGACGGAGGTCGAGCCACTGCTGGAGGGCATAAAGGCCTGGCATGCGCAGGTGAGCGACCCCGAACGCGCCGGATTCCGGGTCTGTCTGCGTCTCTCGCCACCAGGAACGCTCACCGCGCAAGAGAATCCTGGTCCGGATGAGGCTCCCTCCGTGAACGGCGCGATAGACCACGAGGCGCATCATCTCCTGGTGAGCGGTGCGAGCGTGCTGGAGCCTGGCACACCCGATCACGAAACACAGAACGGCAACAATGCCGTTGCTGAGACCGCGGGCGCGGCGGCGGCTGATGGGCTTGGCGACGCGGGCGCCTGGCAGTTGGAATATCTCTTGCAGGCACGCGATGACCCTAGCTTGCTGGTCCCGCTGGGGGAAGTCTGGCGTCAGGGCAGCAGCACGGCGCGTTTCCTGGACCGCCGCTTCGACCATCCGCACGAGGCGGTGCTGGCGAGTCTCGGGCAGGCCGCGCGTTTCTACGAACCGATCCTCCACAGCCTGCGCCAGCCGATGCCCACCGGCTGCGACCTCACCAGTGCCGAGGCGTACCACTTCCTGGTTGACGCGGCCCCCGCCCTGGAGGAAGCCGACTTCGGCGTCTTGGTGCCACCGTGGTGGAAGCGCGCGCGTGTGAAGCCAGTGCTGCGCATTGGCCTGCGTCGCGAGGACCAGCTCAGTTCCGGTCTCATGGGGCTGGAGGCGGTCGTCGGCTACGATTGGAAGCTGGCACTGGGCGGCGAGGAACTCACGCCGGAGGAGTTCGAGCGGCTGGCACGACTCAAAGAGCCGCTGATACGGCTGCGTGGACGCTGGGTCGAGTTGCACCAACAGGATGTGGAGGCGATGCTCCGTTTTGTGCGCAAGCATGCCTCGGGGCGCATGTCGCTCGGCGAGGCGCTGCGCGTCTCGCTCACCGGCGAGGTCGCCGATGGCGCGATCACCCTCGACGAGGTGCGCGCTGACGCCTGGATCGGCGATCTGCTGGGACGGCTGCGCGGCGGAGAGGCGTTGGTTGAGATCGCCTCGCCCGATGGGCTGCGCGGCACCCTGCGCCCATATCAGTTGCGCGGGCTGGGCTGGCTCGCCTTTCTCACGCGCCACGGCCTCGGCGCCTGCCTCGCCGACGATATGGGCCTGGGGAAGACGATCGAATTGCTCGCATTGGTCCTGCATGCCAAGGCCGCTGGCCAGCTCACCCGGCCCGTGTTGCTCGTCTGTCCGACATCCGTCGCCGGCAACTGGCGCCATGAGGCCGCGCGCTTCACTCCCGATCTGCGCTTGCTGATTCATCACGGCGCGCAGCGCATGGGCCGCGCCGATAACGAGCGCTTCGCGCGCGAGGCGGTGGAGCATGACATCGTTGTCACCACCTATAGCCTGCTCGCGCGTGACGAAAAGACGCTGGCCGCCGTCGCGTGGGGCGCGATCGTGCTCGACGAAGCACAGAATATCAAGAACCCGGAGACGAAGCAGAGCCGCGTCGCGCGCCGGCTCCAGGCCCCAGTCCGCGTCGCCCTCACCGGCACGCCCGTCGAGAATCACCTAGCCGAACTCTGGTCCATCATGGACTTCCTCAATGGCGGCTATCTCGGCTCTTATAGCCGCTTCCAGCAGCAGTTCGCCACGCCCATCGAAAAGCAGCGCGACGCGCGGGCCACCACACGCCTGCAAGCGCTGGTGCGCCCCTTTGTGCTGCGCCGCGTCAAGACCGATCCCACCGTTATTCAAGACCTCCCCGAGAAGATCGAGATGCGTGAATATTGCACGCTCACGCGCGAGCAGGTAACGCTTTACGAGGCGGTAGTGCGCGATGGCCTGCGCCGCATCGAAGAGACCACCGATCCCATGCAACGCCGCGGCATCATCCTCTCGATGCTTGTGCGGCTGAAGCAAGTCTGCAATCACCCCGCCCACCTGCTTGACGATGGCAGCGACCTTGCTGGGCGCTCCGGCAAGCTGATCCGCCTAGAAGAACTGATCGAGGAATTGCTCGCTGAGGGCGACCGCGCGCTGATCTTCACCCAGTTCACCGCGATGGGCGAGCGGCTCCAGCTCTACCTGAGCGAGCGCTTCGATACGGAGGTCCTCTACCTGCATGGCGGTGTGCCACGGTTACGGCGCGAACGCATCGTCGAGCGCTTCCAATCCGCCGATGGCCCGCCGCTCTTCCTGCTCTCGCTCAAAGCGGGTGGCACGGGCCTCAATCTGACCAATGCCAACCACGTCATCCACTTCGATCGCTGGTGGAATCCCGCGGTCGAGAACCAGGCCACCGACCGCGCGTTCCGCATTGGCCAGATGCGCAATGTGCAGGTGCGCAAGTTTGTCTGCACCGGCACACTCGAAGAGCGCATTGACCAGATGATCGAGCGCAAGCGCGAGCTTGCCGAACAGGTGATCGGGAGTGGCGAGGGCTGGCTCACCGAGCTTTCCACCGAGCAGCTACGCGACCTCTTCAGCCTGCGTGCCGAAGCGCTGGCCGAGTGATGGGGGAGGACACTACCCTATGCCCACATTCCGACCGCCGTTTGTCTCTTCCTGGTGCGCTCAGCGCTGGCTGGAATCCATTGAGGGCTTCGGTGATCTGTATGCCCGCAGGCTGCGCGCGAGTCAGACTGATAAGGGCTATCAGCGCATCTATCCGCTGCTCGTGCGGCCAGGGCTGCTCTCAGCCCAGGCGAGTGACCGCTATGGCTACGCTTACCAGGTGCGCATCGAGGTAGACGTGCTGCCGGAGTCGGTCTGGGCACAGACATTCGAGGCGTTGACCAGTGAGGCCGGCTATCTGGCGCTGCTGCTGGCGCACGCTATGCCACCGCAAGTCGAGCGTATCGTCGAAGAAGCCGGTGGGTTGATCTTTCCGCGCTCGCCAGATGATTTGCGCTGCACCTGTCGGTGTTATGGCTCATGGCATGCCATGTGCCGCCACATCGCCGCGGTGCATACTGCCTTCGCCCGTCGCCTGGAGAGCCAGCCGGAGTTGTTGCTGACCCTTTGGGGGCGTGAGCCAGAGCACTTGGCCGCGCTGGTGCGCGAGCGCTGGGCCGCACTCGCGCGCGAGATGAGCGGCAGGGCGGCGGCGCCTGGCGAAGAAGAGGTCGCCGCGCGCGCTGGGTTGCCCGCGCGTGTGCGCCCTGCCGATTTCTTCACCGCCAGCGCCTCGCTGGAGGAGTTCGATGGCGCGATCACCATGCCCCAGAGAAAGATGGCACTGCTCAGACGCCTCGGACACCCGCCCTTCGCCAGTGAAGGCGAGGATATCACCGCTGCCTTGACTCCTGTCTACGACCTCGCCATGAAGCGCGCGCTCCAGGCATGGGAGCGGAGTGGCGTGGCACGTAGCACGCGGAACGGTCGCCCCAGGGCACCGAGCACCACCCCGCGGGTAGCCCGACATCCAGCCCGCGCGGATGACCGCTCGTGACCGCACGTGGGGCATCAGAGTTGACGTCGTACCGCGAACCCTGCTATAACGCACCAGGGCGGGGCATCTTCGCCCCGCGACCCGCCTCGCTCGGCATGGGCAGGGCCATTGCCTCTTTGGAGTCGCGATGCTGGAGCAGCTACGCGGGCGCAATCTGGCACATGTTGGATGCACCCTGGGACTGACGGTTGGTTTGGTGGTGGGCCTCATCGCCGCCGTCATTATCGTGCAACTTGGCCAGACTGATGCCGCCGCCAATTGGGCCACGTTTATCTGGTTGGGGACGGCGTTCGCGCTTGGCGCGCTCGGCTTTGTCCTTGGCGGGCGGGTCTCGCGCCGCCTCTGGGGCAGCGATGCCCCATCGGAGTAGTCGAGCATGAGCCGTACAACTCGCTGCCCGTTAGGAACGTACCCCCGATAGACACTGCACAGAGAGGCACTGTGCTCGTGGGCCTCCACCGACATTGTCATCAATTGCTCGCCATCAACCGCTCCGCCCCACCCGCTGGGGGCGCGTCATCCGTGGCGCATCGGTTTCGACGCCACGCCAATCCTTTGAGGAGGAGACATATGGGCCAGCCTAATCCACAGCGCGCGCCGCAGTATGCCCAGCAGCCAGGTGGCTTCGATCACGCGCTCGTCACCTCGGCTTTCGAGCTGCCGGGCTACACTATCGCTCGCAATTTTGGCCTCGTGCGCGGCATCATCGTGCGCTCGCGCAGCGTCGTCGGCAACATCGGCGCCGCCTTCCAGCAGATCGTTGGCGGCAACATCTCAATTTATACGCAGCTCTGTGAGCGGGCGCGTATAGATGCCTATGAGCTGATGATTCAGCACGCGAGCCAACTCGGCGCCAACGCGCTTATTGGCGTGCGCTATGATGCCACTGAGATCTCTCAGGGCGTCACTGAGGTGCTGTGCTATGG
>JADMIN010000811.1 GCA_015478575.1 Ktedonobacterales bacterium
CCCCACACCGGCGCCGACCCACACCCCCACGCCGCGCCCCACGCCGACCGTGACGTACTACGCGCCGCCACCGGTGCAGGCCCCACCGCCACCGCCACCGCCGCCACCGCCACCACCGAATCCGACAGCCAACTTCTGCCCCACGCCGACGGCTACGCCACCAACCCCGACGGCCACGCCACCGACGCCGACACCCACCGGGACAGTGACGGTAGTCCCCACAACACCCACTCCCGTGCCACCGACGCCGACGCCGACGCCAACGTTGCCCCCCGCGCGGGCCACCTGCACGCCCTGCCCAGCGTATACGGGCACGAACCCCAGCCAGACGGCGATACGCGCGGCGCTCCAGTCAGCGGGGGCGAAGTACGGGCTGCCCGTCAATCTGCTCTATGCCGTCGCCTGGCAGGAGAGCAATTGGCACGAGAACGTGACCTCATGTGACGGTGGCGTGGGGTTGCTGCAGGTCCAGTATTATTACCAGGACTACTTCAATAGCCTCAACGTGCCTGAATGCCAGATCGCGGTCACCAGCGACAACATCTATACCCTGGCGGGCAACGCTGACCTGGGCGCGAAGTATTTGAAGTATCTGGCATGCTTCTGGAGTTACTGGGGCAATGTCTCAGGGACCTCACTGAGCAGCCCCGCGCCCTATACCATCGCCTGGTATTATGAGGTCAACAGTACCCCAGCCCGATCGTATCCCGATCTTTCCAGCACTCCCAGCTTCTGTGGGCTAGTCTATTCCGACGCGCGCTATCCTGAGTATGCGGCGCTGACCTCGTCCGTCACCACCTGGAGTTGCCCCTTCAATCCCGCGAACAATACGCCGCCAGATCCGGGGAACGGCCAGCCGAACTGGATGTTTGATAATCGGCTGCTGGATATGACCGTCAGCGCGTATAATCAGGGTATTGGGAACACGGTGAACTATGGGCCACAGAACAATGCCCACTACGTCACCAACGTCGAAGACTTCATCGCGCGGTTCGCCTCTGGCGCGCTGCCGTCAGCGGACTGGCCCCGTAGCGCGGCGGCGTTGGCGCGCGGGCGGGCGGCGCACCGTGCGCGCGGGCGGAGGGCCAATCAGGCCCGTCACGGTCTGGCCAGGCATGGTACACTGATACGCGGCGATAATCCCGGCTTGTTGTCATGCTGTTCGTGGCTCGCCTGATCCGCGGTCCGAGCCCAAGAACCAGTAGGAGCTGGCGCTTGAGCGCGATGCGAATTTATCTCAGCCATAGCTCTGAGGATGATGGGTTCTGTCAGGCGCTTGCCGACGCGCTTCGCGCGTCGGGCGCCGCCGTCTGGTATGATCAAGGCCGCGCCTTGTCTGGCCAGCCGATGCCCGGCCAGCTCGCCGCATCTCCGGAGTTCGAGCTGCGCGCCCGCCCCGTCTTCCTCGTCATCCTCTCGCCCGCCGCGTTGCGCTCTGGCACCGTGAGCCAGCAGTGCACGTGGG
>JADMIN010000812.1 GCA_015478575.1 Ktedonobacterales bacterium
ATCGCCGGGAGCGACGGCACGCTGCGTACAGATCGTAGCGTGCCGGGTCCACCGGCCGCATCCGGTACGTACCGGATGTTTTCTCAGGTGGCGCGCCGGACGCCCGCCGGGCGCCGGTCCAGCGGGCACGTCGCCGGGCGGTGGCGGAGGGAGCGTGATGGCACGATCACAGCCGGATGCCGGTGATCAGCATGCGGACCCCGCCGCGGCCGCGCACCGCGTCTACCTCGGATTGGGAAGCAACCTGGGTGATCGCGACGCGCTGCTGCGGGCGGCGCTGCGGGCGCTGGCCCCAGCGGTGGACATCCTGCGCGTGTCGTCAGTATATGACACCGCGCCGATGCTCGTCACCGAGCAGCCCCGCTTTCACAACCTCGTCGCCGAGGGCACGACGCGGCTGGACGCGCTGGCGCTGCTGCGCGCGACGCAGCGCGTCGAGGCCGCGCTGGGACGCAGGCCAGGCCCGCGCTACGGGCCGCGGCCGATGGACATTGACCTGCTGCTCTACGACGATCTGGTGCTGGCGACGCCGGAGCTGACGGTGCCGCATCCGCGGATGGCCGAGCGCGCGTTCGTGCTGGCGCCGCTGGCGGAGCTGGTGCCGGAGCGTACGCATCCCGTGCTGGGCGCCGCGATCGCCACGCTGCTCCGGCGGCTGGGGCCGGCTGACGTGCGACGCCTTGGCCCCTTGTTCACGACATCGGGCTAGAGTATAATGGCGCCGGTGCCGCACGCCAGCGGCGTGACCACCCGGCGCGCGGCGCCCAGGACGGACCCGCGCGCCCGGCCCAGTCGCCAGCGTGCGGGCCGGTCGCCGGTCTCGCGGACCCGCGGCCAGCCAGACCATCCCAACCCAGTGGGCAGGTAGGGCGATGTCTAGGGCGATGTCACTGATGTGCTCAAAGATGAGGTGCGCGCGTGTCCCACGCCAGTGTCTTAGGTGGCCAGCTCGAAGCCTTTCGTCTGGAGGAACTGCTCCAGATGATGGGGCTGGGTCCTAGCACCGGCGCACTCCACCTGCACCAGAAGGCGGGCCGCACGGGCATCATCTACTTCGAGAACGGCTACCTCGTCAGTTGCACCGAGCTGGACACCGAAGCCCTCACCCTCGGCCACGTCTTGCAGCAGCTCAACCTCGCCAGCGCGGCCCAGCTGGAGCATGCCTTCCAGCTCCAGACCCAGGACCCGCTCGGCAAGCGCATCGGCGAGCGGTTGATGGACCTCGGAATCCTCACCCAGGAACAGCTCAACTCCGCGCTCAAGACGCAGACGCTGTGGGCGGTGCGCGAGCTATCGCTGTGGCGCGAGGGGACGTGTGAGTTTCACGCCGATGAGCGGCTGCCCGCCGACGCGGCGGCGCTGCGCATCGAGAGCACGCGCGCGGTGATGGAGGTGCTGCGCTACCAGCACGAATGGGAGAGTTTGCAGCCGTTCCTCCCCGAGGGTATGCGCACGCGCCTGACC
>JADMIN010000813.1 GCA_015478575.1 Ktedonobacterales bacterium
GAGATCCATGCGGGCGAGAGATCCATGCGGGCGAGAGATCCATGCGGGCGAGAGATCCATGCGGGCGAGAGACCCATGCGCCATCCGTGACGCGGCTCAGGCAGCCGATGGCATTGTTACCCGCAGGCGAGAAATTGCAACCATATCTCAATCACCTCTCGCCCCGCATAGTCGCTGCTCCCAGCTACACTGCCTCACAGAGGAGCCGCGCGGAGCCTCGTCACCTCGTACGCACGCGCGGCGAAAGGCGCTGTGCCTGGCCGCGGGTGCGGCGCGAACAGTGCCGCGGCTCGTCACGTGACGATGGCATGGCAATGAGGGAGCGAGCGGATGATTGGCTGGCCGGGGCGACAGACACACATGTCAGCCCTTGAGGAGCGCATGTGGCAGGAGGCGCGCCGCCTGTGTCCGCAGGGGGTCTCTGGCGCCGTGCTCCTCTTGCGTCCGCTGCTCTCCGCGGCTTCGCCCCCTGAGCCACACATGGCACTCGCGCCACTCGCGGCGATGGTGCGCGCGCTAGTCCGCCGGAGCGATAGAGTGCTCGTGGATGACGGCCACAGCATCGGCGTCGTGCTGGTAGACACCGATGCCACCGGCGCGCGCGTGGTCGCGCGGCGTCTGCGCGCGGCGCTCGCCACGCTCACGGCTCCCCCCGATCCTGGTGGCACCGCCTCTCCGTCGCCTGCGCGCCTCGGCATCGGCTATAGCGCCCTGCCACCGCCGCGACCGATCACGCGCTGGCATGCTGAGGGCGCGGTGCGCGCGGCATGGAAGCCCCAACTCTTCGTCACCGCGTCCTGGCTGACGGAAGGCCCTACCCTCCACACCGCCTATGCCAGCGACCGCGCCCTCGAGGGCGCGTGCTTGCGCGTGATCCGCACCGGTGGCCAGCGCGAGGGCGAGCGACAGCCACTCAGCGCGGCGCGCCCCGCCCCCGCGATAGCCGTGGGCGCTCCCGTGCCGCCGCTCGATGACACGCCTGAGGAGGCGATGGCAAGCCAACTGCGCGTCCTCACCTTCGCCACATCCCCCGCGCGCCATGATCGCCTGCGTGTGCGCGCGCTCGCGATGGGTGTCCCCTTCCTGCACCTGCCCCCACATCTGCCCCTCGCTTGCCGCGACGCGCTCACCACCGACCTCGCGCACGAGCTGCGCGCCGTGCCCGTCGGGCGCACGAGCACCGCCCTCACCGTTGCCCTGGATGCGCGCTGGGATGCCAGGGTGCTCTTCCGCCTGCGTACCGCCACCGGCCTCGACATCTTTCCTGTGCTGACACTGCCCGATGAGCTAGACCGCGCCCTCTATCAGCTCCACGATTGACCCTGACCAAGCCGCTACGCCCGCCGCCACCAGAGTTGGAGCGCGCTTACCCTGATGCCAGCCGATACCATGCCAGCACGCGACGCCCCCGGCGGCTGACGGCCAGGCCCACCTCGCTCAGACAACGCAGGCAGCCTTCCAAC
>JADMIN010000090.1 GCA_015478575.1 Ktedonobacterales bacterium
CTGTATGGGCGTGGCGACGATGCGCGGCGGAACTGGCGTGGCGACTGAGCCGACGGGAACGCCCCACGTTCGCGGCGCATGCGGCGCGGTGCCAAGCGCCAGGCTCCGCGCGAACGCGGCATCCTGGGCCAGCGTCTTTCCGCCCACTAGCGCCGCCGTGACATAGACCCCAAGCAAGAAGAGTCCAGCCAGCGTGCCGAAACGGATGCTGAGCGCCCGCTCGCGCTGAGAGAGACGCGCCCCCCAGCCACGTGGTGACGTACGCCGCGGCGCCTGCGGTTCGCGCCGCCACTCCATGTCCGCGCTCGATTCCCAACGCTCCTCTGGCGTCTCCCAGGTACTCTCTTGCATATCTTCTAGGGCGAGTTCCAGCGCCGCGTGGTCCGCTCGTGCCGATGGTGGCATAGGAAGCGGACCGAAAACATGGCCCAGGTTGCGGCTGACGTGGATAGCATTGTCCGGCGCGAGGCGACGCGCACGCAGCGCCTCGCCCTCCGTCGTGTAGATTGTCACGTCATACATCATGCGCATGCCAGGGCGGCGCTTGGTGACGACACCCGTCACCGCCGTACGTGGCACCGTCCAATGGTGTTTGTGCCGGATGAAGAAGAGCGGCTTCAGGCTCACCGTATCGCGAGAGATCACCAGCCGACCCCAGCGAACGCGCGTGTGCGGCCGCGCTCGCCCCGCCAACCGCAGCTCATCGGGCAGCGCCATCGCGGTGTGGCCGAGCAGTTGGATCACCGGCAGCGCCTGTCGCGGCGCGACCCACTCCGCGCGCAGATGCCGCCCATCGCAGGTATGAATGACCAGATCGCGGCCAAAACTGCCACCATAGCTGCTGACGCCGGTAATCTTCTCGCGGGGCACCTCCCAGTGGCGTGACTTGCGCCGGAAGCCGACGATAGGGCGCACACCCACGGAACCCGCGGTGATGATGAGCTTGCCGTATCTACACGGCGCCACCAGCTCGGTAAACTCGCGCATACTCTCCCACTCCTCCCGTGGCACTCACCTCTGGCATTCACCTCCACGCGCAGCCATCCGACCACAGCCACTAGACTACCGAGCTAGGGCAAAGCATAGCACAAATGATGCCGGTTGACATCCCCCCAATTTCCACCGCGGGGTTCTTGCCCGCCGCTCACCGCCCGACCGACTTCCCAGACGGGCGCCGCCAACGCACGCGCTCGGCCCGGCCAGCAGCGGCCTTACTCCCCACTTCAACAGGGGTCCCTCATCGCCAGGTAAGAGCGGAGGGGGCGGCAGAGCGCCGTCTCCTCCGCGAGCTTCCCCCATCTGGTGGCCGGCAGGTTTCCCCAATTGACCCCGCCCCACTCCCTCATCACGCGCTCTCGCCGTGTTCCCTATTGGCAAGAGAGGCTACCTGTGGCACAATCAATCCTAATACTGCAACGAGGCCGTCACACGCGGGTCCCGCCAAGTGGCACATGATCTGCTAGCGCTCCCCAGGCGGCGGATCGCGACGCGCTAGGCGGGTGGGATATCAGTGTTGCGTTTGGTAGGGCCAGTGCGTCCAATAGAGTGAGAGTATCCATGCGCCCGGCGGACTCGCGGCACTCAGGCATGCTCAGGAGGAGGGCAGGGAGAGATGGTCTGGCAGGAAACGCCTTTGCCACTGGGCGCGCGGCTTGATGCCGAGCAGGAACGTGAGCTCCGCTTGATCTCCCAGGCGCGCGCCGGAGCGGAGTGGGCGCTGGCAGCGTTGGTGGCCCGCTATCAGCCGATGGTCGTCCGCTACCTCACACGCTTGGTCGGCGACCCAGAGCAGGCACGCGAGCTGGCGGAACAGGTCTTCTTTCGTATGGAGCGGCGCCTGCGAGGCCCCCGTGGGGGGGAATATCTCCGCCTCTGGCTGTTGCGGGCCTCGACTGAGGCCGGCCTCGACGCCTTACGCCATCCACGCCGTGGCTCCGCCCCTCAGCTCGACGCCGCATCCGCTCGCTCACGCCTCCTCACCGAGCGCGTCGGCACCTCCGCCCAGCGCTTGCGCGAGGGATTGGGCAAGCTCAGCGAGAGGGCCAACACCACCAGCCGCCAAGTCCGCCAGATGATCTGGGCCAATGAGCCGCCGCTGGAGCCGCGCCCCAGCCGCGCGGGGCCTGGCGTGGAAGCGCCGTTGCCCGCCGACTCAGCCCCCCTAGAGGAAGAGGCTGAGAGCCTGGACCCCCGCATGGTGCTGCGCCATCGCATGGTGCGCGCTGTGCTGGCGGAGATCGCCTACGGTGACGCCCAATGTCTCGCGCTCCATCTGGTGGCCGGCCTGAACCAGGCCGAGGTCGGTCACGCACTGGGCATCCGCGCCAGCGCGGCCCGCCGTCACATCGTCCTCGGTCTTGAGATGTTCGCCCAACGCTACCAAGCCGCTCTCACCGAGTTGGGTATTCCACAAGAGATGGTCTACGGCGACCTCCAGCGGCCAGCCTCCGCGGAGCAAACGCGGATTGGTGCGGATGTGACCGCTCCACCGATGGACGAGACCATCGAGACGACCATTGAGACCCCTCTAACTGCTGTGCCTGTGGATGTCATGGCGACCAGCGAGCTCGTTGGCGAAGCGGCATCCGCCGACGCCATGACCACCGACGCCATGACCACCGACGCCATGACCCCCGCGCCCGTGGCCAGCGAAGAAGTCCCAGTCGGAGCGGCGATCACGGCCACGGAGATTGGCGATAGCGAGGATGAAGACGCGCGCGATTCCACGTTCGTTCCCACGCCACATCTGGAGATACCCATAGGGCCTAGCGCGGCGAGTCACCCCTCCGTCGCCGACCTCGATGAGTCACCACGCCTCGTCGAGCCACCCCTGTGGCAACCATCCGAGCTGGCGGATGGCGCGCTCGCGCCCGCCGCGAGTCTGGCTCCTTCGCCCCAGGGCGCCACGACCTTGGTGGAGCCTACCGACGCACCCGCCGTGGACCACCAGGGAGAGGCCATCATGACGGTCGCTGGTGCCCTCGCGCCCTTCGCGGGCGACTTCGCCCCATCGGCGCCAGCGCACCAGATCGCGGAGTCGGCCATGAGTCCCATCCCTGAAACGATAGGGACCGCCACCTCGCTAGAACCTACGGTGCCAGCGGATGCCGTGGCCCAGGCTGAGCTGGCTCCGCCCGCCGATATGCCGCCAGGCGCCGAGACATCGCCAGAAGCGCCACTGGCAGCGGCGATCACCGCGCCAGTTCTTGCGCCCGTTGTGGTGCCGGTGCTTTCGGCGGCTGTGGCGCCGCGTGAGCCGACCATCGTGCCCCTGCTGACCGCCACGTCGTCGCCGGTGACCGACGCGCCTCTCACGGTGCCGGTGCTGACAGCGGCGAGCACCCTTCGGCAGACAGCGCCAACTGACCAGATACGGACCGTGCCCGTGCGGACTCCTACGGCGCCAGAGCATTGACCAATGACACGAAGTCCGCGGTCAGAGCACCGAGACCGAGCGCACCACCAGAGACGAACAGCAGAGACGAACACACGCTGAAGGGTAGAGTAATGGCGGAGACAGGGGCATCACCCGCACGAGTGCATCGCGTCACCACACGGCGGCGTACGCTACGTCCACTCAATTGCCCGCTCGAGGCGGAATTACTCGTCGCCGAATTCGCTGACGAGTTGCCTCCCGATGTCGCGATCACCGTGCGCGAGCACGTCGCGGTCTGCGAGACCTGTGGCGCGCGCTCGCTCGCCCTCAAGCATCCCTATCAGTTGCTCGCCTCACTAGGGAACGAGTCAGTGCCCTATGTCCCCGATCTTCGCGGCGCCATCCAGGCAAAAGCACGGGCACATCCCATCGTGCGTACTTTCACCCGTGCTACCGCCACCTTGGGCCGCAACGGCACGATCGCGCTGACGGCCATTTTCGGTCTGGGGGTGCTCGCCGTTTTCATCACCACCGTCTTTCTCTTGCCCGCCAGCGCGCAGACCGCTCCGCGTTCCGTCAATGGCCTTCAGCATGTGCCCGCCGCTGGCTCGGGTGGCCTACTCTTCGCCGAGACCGGCAAGCTGGTGACGGTGACGGATCGCACCGGCGCCACCTGGCAGGTAGCCGAGGTCATCGCCGCCGACGAGCGCAGTGGCGCCATCGCACGCTCGCTGCCCGCCTCCAACGATCCCCTCCGCGTCGCGCCAGCCGATTCGCTGCCCATCTCCATCCAGATGGCGGCCAATAGCATCGCCGAGTTGACAGCGCCCAACGCCAGCCAACGTCAAGCACTGGTCGTCTTCGATGCCCAGACGGGCAAGGTGCGCTTTGTCACGCCCCTCGCGTTGCCCGGTGGCAAGCCACTGCCCGGCCAAGCTGGCGCACTGGCGCTCGCCCCTGATGGCACGGTGGCCTATATCGGCCTGGCGCAGCCTCGACCGACCACCACAAGCGCGCGCGCGCTCGTGGTGGATATGAAAACTGGGGCGGTGGTGCGCGTGCTCGCACCAAGCTTCACCGCCACCATTCCCCTGCCGCCACCACCAGGGAGCTTGCCTGCCTCCGCCTTCCCATCCAGCATCCCTCACCTCAATGCCGGTGGCATGGTCGCCTCACAGGGGCTGAGCGGGGCGCTCGCGATCTCACCGGATGGGCGCTGGCTCTTCGATGTGGTCCAGTTGGCCAACGGCCAGGGTCCACAATACGTCGTCATTCGTCGCATCAGCGTGGGGGATGGCTCGCTCGCTCAGGAGCTTGCCCTCCCCGGTACCTTCACCAACGCACGGTTCGCCGCCAGCCTGTCGGCAAGCGTCCCTCAAGTCTATCTCGTGCGCGGCACACCCAATGCGGAGTGCTTTGTGCTGGATGGCAGCGCGCAGGGGCCGACGCTCATCGGTGATATTCCCCTCGGTGGGCCAGCCGCGCCCGCGGGTGCGATCTTCACCGGCTCGCTCGTGCTCAATCCCTCCAACACGGGCACCCGCCTCTATATCACGCAAGATATTACCCAGACGAATGGCCGCGTCAGCGGGCACGATCTCTGGCTCGTAGATACGCAGGGCATGGGCCTCGTGGCGCACGGCAGCGATCCTATCGTGGCGGGTGCGCTGCTGCCAAACACCGCGAGCGGCGCGAAAGCCGGTGCGTTCGTGCTGCGCGACGGCCAAGTCTTCCTTACCCAGGCCAACCTCACCGGCAGCGCCACTCCCTGGATCCGCCTACGCGACGGCCACCCAGTCGTGACCTTGCTGGCCGTCGTCGGGCCGTGAGCGCGGCTCTAGGCCATGAGCGCGAGCGCACGCCACCGTGGCGCGCTCACTGCTCAGGCGTCTCCGTGGATGGCAGGGGCGGGGGCACAGACGAGCTGCGTACGCCCTGCCGCCGCGCCTTGCGCCGGTAGCCCGCGAGGTCGTGCAGCTCATAGAGTGCCTGAATGATAGCTTCATCGTTCCAGCGCTCGCGTATGGGCGGCGCCTGGCCGAGCGTATCCACGATGCCGTCGCTGCCCGTCAGCGCCACCAGCGCGGTCGCGGCGCACTGCGCCAAGGCATCCAGATGATAGCCCCCCTCTTGCACCACCACCAGGCGCCCGTCACAGTAGCGGTCCGCGATCTCGGCCACTTCCAGCGTCAAATCAGAAAAATCCGCCGTGCTCAGACGCATCAGAGCCAGCGGGTCGCGCCAGTGCGCATCGAAGCCCGCCGAGAGCAGCACCACATCTGGCTTGAAGCGATCCGCGACCGGCCAGAGCACTTGGCGGAAGACTGGATCATAGACGCTCCAGCCGCTCCCCGCCGGCAGCGGCACGTTCACCGTCGCGCCCATGCCCGCGCCCGCGCCACGCTCCATCGAGCCACCCGTGCCGGGATAGAAGGGAAACTGGTGCGTGGAGAAATACACCACGTCAGCATCTTCGTAAAACATGTCCTGGGTGCCGTTGCCGTGATGCACGTCATAGTCCACAATCAGCACATTGCGCCAGCCCCATCGCCGCTGCGCATAGCGGGCGGCCACCGCGACGTTATTGAAGAAGCAGAACCCCATCGCCTGGGCCGGGCGAGCATGGTGGCCAGGTGGACGCACCAGCGCATAGCCATTGCGCGCCCGCCCCTCGCCGATCGCGTCGAGCGCCACGAGCGGCGCCCCCGCCGCCAGCAGCGCGGCCTGGTAGGTGCCTGGTGAGATGAAGACGTCGGTGGCGAAGGAGCGCGGCTCGGCCTCCGGCCCTTGCTCCCTGACCAGTCGCTCCACCGCTTCTCGCACCCGCTGAATGTAGACCGCGTCATGGACGGCGCCCAGCTCTTCCGTGGTCGCCGGGCGCGCGGGCAGCCGCAGCACCTTCTCCGCCGACAGCGTGCCCTCAGCGATCAGCGCCTCGATCATCGCCAGGCTGAAGCGCAGCCGCTCCGGCACGTCGGGGAACCCTCTCGGCACGCGATGCGCCAGCATGGCGGGGTCAGAGACCAGCGCCGTGGGCAGCCGCGGCGCCGCATGTGCGCGAGCGTCATCGCCAGCGGGAGATGGTGTGGAGGGATTGGGCGTCTCAGCCACGCGCGTGCTCCTCTTGTGTTGGCATAGGGTGCGTCGGAGTATGGGCATCTCGCGCGTCGGCATACGCAGCCATGCGCCGGAGGCTCCAGTGCTGGTGACCACCCACGCTCGCCACCTCTGTATGGCTACCACATGTGCCCAGCGCTGTCAAACCAGCCAGGCGAGCACTCTTCAAAATCGCCTCGCCGCGCGGCCACCGGACCCCCGGACCCACACACTGGGTGCCCACGCTGATTGGCCACGGCTGTCACACGTTCAGCCACCTTCCCATCCTCCTCCCAGAGGGCCAGGGATGAACCGCCCCGATGGAACGCAAAGCGCGCGGGTATGACGACACGGCGCGAGGTGCGTGTGGAACCGCCGCGGCTAGCCGGGACCACTAGAGCGGCTGGCGAGAGTGAAGCCAACGGCCAAGCGCGCCTGGCTCGCGGGAGTTGGCACACTCATTGCGCAAACACGCTGGCATCCCCACCACCATGGGCCTGGCGCGCCGCCTGGCAGGGTATGAGTAGACCCGGAAGGCGTACGGCGCCGTTCTTAGATTCACACGGTGAAAGACGCATGCCGCATGTCGTTAGAGAATTTTCTGCCCGGTAGGGCCTCCACACCACTGGCTCAGCAGCGCGATTGGGTACGCGCGCTCCTCATTCCGCTCACCATTCTCGCCTGGGGAGCGGTCATCATCACGCTGTTTCTGCTGGCTGGCCATGTCGTCGAGACGCTCATTCTTCTGGCGGTGGCGATCCTGATCGCCTACGCGCTCCAGCCCATCATCAACCGGCTCGATACCCATATGCCGCGCTGGGTCGCCATCACCATCACCTACCTGGTCTTTGGCGCCGCCTTCGCCGGGCTGATCTATACCATCGCTGGCGTGGTCTCCGCCGAGGTGAGCCAGCTCAGTTCATATGTCGAACAATCGCTCCAACCGGGGAACAGCGACAGCAGCCTCCAGATACTGCTGCGACGGCTCGGCATCCCCTCTGGCGAGGTGCGCAATCTCGGACAGACCCTCTTGAGCGCGCTGACCGGCGCGCTCAGAGACATCTTCCCCATCCTCTCCGGCATCCTCACCGCCGTGATCGGGCTGGTGGTCATCCTCGTGCTCAGTATCTATTTCGTCGCCGCCGGCCCCCACGTGGGGCGCTGGCTGCGCACCGCCACTCCCCTCTCGCACCGCCACCGCGTGATCTTCTTCCTCGACACGCTCAACGACGTTGTTGGGGGCTACATCCGTGGGCAGGTCACGCTGGCCGCGCTGATTGGGCTGCTGGTCGGGCTAGGCATGTACTTCCTCTTCCACCTCCCGTTCGCCATCCTGCTTGGCCTACTCGCCTTCGTGCTCGAATTCATTCCTTTCCTCGGGGTCATCATCTCAGGCGGTGCCTGCGTGCTGGTAGCGCTGACGCAGGGTCCCTTCACCGCGCTGCTCGTGCTGGGGTATTTCGCCATCGTTCACCTCATCGAGGGGGAGATCGTTGGGCCACGCATCGTGGGCCGCGCCGTTGG
>JADMIN010000091.1 GCA_015478575.1 Ktedonobacterales bacterium
CGCCCGTAATACTCTGGCGCCAACGGCTGCACGATGCCCAGTCGCGGATGGCGCGCGGCGATGCCGACGACGCCATAGCACTCGGCGACCGCCCGGCCCGCGATGGTGGCGATGGCGCGCTCCGAGACCTCAATCCTGCCGCGCCCCAGGCTGGAGGCGATGGCATTGGGCGGCAGCGGCGGCGTATGTGCCGCCGCGGTTTGGGGTGGTGCGGTTTGGGCGCGTGTGGTGCCGCGGGCACGGCCCCATCCGAGCATCGGCATAGTGTCTCCGCTTCGTCGTCACATGGTCCGCGCATTGAAGACCAGCGCCCCATCAGTAGCAAACAGCATGCCCCGCTTGCCATACGGTTATGGGAATGGTGACACGCGCAGACGCCGCTCATTCTAACACGCCAGGCATCATTCTGCTTGCGCGGTTTCACCAGGCCATGTTATACTAGCATGGTGCCGTTGGCGCGCTAGGATCGCGCGGCTCACTACCCACTCATCTATCGGGGCGAGGGGCATCTCCCGCTCGCGGTGAAGCGATGCTTCCCGCGGGAGCGCCCCCGCATGATGATGGTCATGATGATGGTATACCATTGCCAATCTCCGCGGTCAACCGGCGGCAATGCATCCGCGGCGCACATGATGGGCCGCTCCCGCTCCGCATCGCCGCCACGCGCCACGCTATTCCGTGAAGGGTGAAGAAATATGTCCGCTCGCTGTGATGTCTGTGGCCGCAAGCCGCAGTATGGCAATCGCGTCAGCCACTCCAACCGCAAGACGCATCGGCGCTTCATGCTGAACTTGCAGCACCGACGCCTCGTCATCGAAGGGGCGGCCCGCAACGTGAAGATCTGCACGCGCTGCCTGCGCACGATGGTCAAGGTGCCCAAGGCCACCAAGGCCGCGGTGACCCCCCGCTAGGGCACCTCAGGTGAGACACGGGCTGGAGGAGTTTTCCTCCAGCCCGTTTCACGTGCGTGGCAGACCGTTCGCCCACGTATCTTTTCGCCCACCCATCTTTGAACAAGAACAACCGCGGGGAATACGCCCCTATGAATCTCCTGAGTCTCAAGCTGATTCTGACGCCTCTGCTCATTGGGGCCGTCAGTCTGGCCGGGCGCCGCTGGGGGCCAGTGATCGGTGGGCTGCTTGTGGGGCTGCCGCTCACCTCCGGCCCGGTCGCGCTCTTCCTCGCGCTCGGCCACGGTCCGGCGTTCGCCGCCAGCGCCGCGGCGGGCATCCTGGCCGGCGGCGCCTCGGGGGCGATCTTCTGCCTCGCCTACAGCCGCTTGGCATTCCGGCTGGCGTGGCAACCGGCGATCCTGGTGAGTTGGGCGCTCTTCTTCGCCGTGACGTGGCTGCTCCAGCCCGTGACCCTGGCGCCCGTGCCGCTCTTCATTGGCGTCACCGCGCTGTTGTTTATCGTGCTGCGGCTGCTGCCGGCCAGGGAAGAGGCACACGGAATGCCCCCGTCTCCCTGGTGGGATATTCCCGCGCGCATGGTGATCGCGACCGCCTTTGTCCTGCTGCTCACGGGCGTCGCCCCCACGCTGGGGCCGCGTCTGAGTGGTCTGCTGGCTCCCTTTCCGATCTACGTCTCGATCCTCGGCATCTTCACGCACCGCTTCGCGGGGGCTGTCGCCGTCGCGAGTCTGATACGCGGCGTCGTGGTGGGGCTTTTCTCCTTCGTCACCTTCTTCCTCATCGTGACGCTGCTGATCGTCCCCGTGGGCATCGTCGTCACCTTCATCGCCGCCACCGTTGTGACGTTGGCGATGCAGGGCGCCTCACTCTGGCTGCTCCACCGGCGCGCGCGCTGGGCCACGCCTCTGCCCGATCCGAAGTTTGGAGTCACGCCATGA
This sequence comes from Ktedonobacterales bacterium, assembly GCA_015478575.1. GTDB lineage: Bacteria > Chloroflexota > Ktedonobacteria > Ktedonobacterales > JADMIN01 > JADMIN01. The sequence goes on from JADMIN010000091.1 coordinate 1,853, forward strand.
TCCGTGAACGAGACCGCCTGCTCGCCCAATTGCGCGAGTTGCATACCCACATCCAGCGTGACGTCGTGGCGCAGACCGAACGGCAATCGCTCGAGGTGCTGGCGGCGGTCGCGAGTGATGATGCGCACGAGCATGAGGGCGATACCATCTTCGCCATTGATCGCGTCTCCGAGCAACGGTTGATCGCGTTCTTCGAGCGCGAGGTAGCGCCGGAGCGCCCACTGGTGCTGATTGCCGAGGGGTTGCCCGACGTCGGCGACGGACCTGGTTGTGTGGTGCTGCCGCGCGGCTCGCGTCAAGAGCACGCTGAGGTGCGCGTGCTGATGGACCCCATTGACGGCACGCGCGGGCTGATGTATCAGAAGCGCAGCGCCTGGATCCTCAGCGGCGTCGCGCCGAATCGCGGACCAGCGACGTGCTTGCGTGATATCGAACTGGCCGTGCAGACCGAGATTCCGCTGGTCAAACAACACCTGGCTGATGCCCTCTGGGCCTTCCGTGGCGAAGGCCTGCATGCCGAGCGGGTGAACCAGCTGACGGGCGCGCGCGCCCCCTTGCACCCGCGGCCCAGTGCCGCGACGAGCATCGCCCAGGGGTTTGCGATGATTAGCCGCTTCTTCCCCGGCGCACGCGAGGAGCTGGCGGCCATAGATGACGAGATCGCGCGCGCGGCATTGGGGCCGGTGCGCCAGGGCAAGGCATCCTGTTGGGAGGATCAATACATCTCCAGCGGGGGCCAGCTCTACGAGTTGATCGCTGGACATGACCGCTTCGTGGCCGATATCCGCCCGCTGATGGAGCCACTGCTGGCACGGCGCGGTCTCAGCCTGGTGGGCATCTGCTGCCACCCCTACGACGTGGCGACGGTACTGCTGGCCGAGGAGGCTGGCGTCCTCATCACCGATGCGCGTGGCCATCCCCTGGATGCGCCGCTCACGCTCGACGCGGATGTGGCCTGGGCCGGTTTCGCCAACGCCGCTATCCGCGCGCAGGTCGAGCCGCTCCTCACCGCCGCGCTCGCGCGGCGCGGGCTGCTCTCGCTCCGCGATATCGGGCGGTAGAGAGACCAGACCGCATCGAGACAAGGCGAGACAAGGCTTCACCGTTCCGCCTCCGCTCCCCCCAACGTCGGCAGATCGAGCATCAGCACCTCCAGTGTCAGGCGAGGGTTGGCGTTGGCATCGAGGGCAGTCCGCGCGGCGAACAGCGACTCCATGAAGGCTCGCGCGCGCTCTTCGCCCAGCGCCCGTCCCTGGCGCTCCGCCTCTCCGCGCGCCGCGCCCGTGGTGGCGAGGTGCGTCGCGCCGCAGGCCGCCAGTACGACATCGCGCCACCACAGCATCCATACCTCCAGCGTATACCGGGCGGACTCCATATCGCTGCCCAACACCCCTGCCTGACGCAGCCGCTGGTCGCGGTTGGCGGGCACGAGCGCCGCAAGCTGGCCAAGTCGCTCAGCACGCTGCTCACGCAACTCGGGGTGCTCGTGGGCACGCACGGCCCACCCCAGCCGCCCGTTGGCCAGCGCCGCAAGCTCCCGCGCCTCCGCTGGCGCCACTGCCCAGTGGGCCTCCAGCGCCTCCACGATCTCTTCTAGCGCCAGCGGCCCTAGCGGCACGAGTTGGCAGCGCGAGAGGATGGTCGCCAGCAGCGCTTCTGGCTCGGCGCTCGTCAGCAAGAGCACGACACCCGGCGGCGGCTCCTCCAGCGTCTTGAGCAATGCGTTGGCGGCAGCGGGCAGCAGCCGCTCCACCCGCGGCAGGATAAAGATGCGCCACCGCCCTTCGCTGGGGGCGAGATTGGCGGAGCGCAACACCTCACGCACACTCTCCACCGGCAGAAAGCGTGTGCCAGGAGGTGGCTCGACCAGCAACACATCAGGATGATTGCCATGGGCCAACTTGTGGCAAGCGGCACACACGCCACACGCCTCAGCACTGCTTGGCGCACGCCGCTCACATACGAGCAGCCGCGCGAAGGCCCACGCCAGCGTCGTTTTACCTACTCCCTCTGGGCCGGTCAGCAGGTACGCATGTCGCACCGCATCTGCCAGCGCCGCCCGTTCCAGCAGCGCCCGCGCCTGGCGATTCCCCACCACCTCACGCATCTTCGCCCTCCTCCATTGGCTGCCCGCATCCCGCTTCATGATGCGCATAGGGCAGTGCGCGGGGTATGACCCCATACGACAGTATGCCACCTGCTCTTTCGGTCTGTCCGCTGGCGTGAAGCGCGTCTCCTTCCGAGAAGGCGGCGTCGTTGGCATGGCTCGCGTCGCGCATGATACACTTTTTCTAGCGGTGGCGCGCACTCGCGTAAGGTCCGCACGCCCGCTTGCGGATCCTGGGCAAGGCGGCCCGCGAAAGGAGCGCGACATGGCAGATGACCTGCTGGAAACACCACTGTTTCCGCTGAACGTCGTGCTGGTGCCCGGCATGGCGCTGCCGCTCCACATTTTCGAGCCGCGCTACCGCCGCATGACCTGCGACTGCCTGGATAGCGAGATGCAAGTCGGCGTCGTCCTCGGCCTGCCTGGCGGCGAGAGCGGGAACGCGCTCCCGGCGCGGGTAGGAACACTCGCGCGCATCGTAGATTACGAGCGCCTGCCGGATGGCCGCTACAATCTGCTGGCTCTTGGCACACAGCGCTTCGAGATCGTCGAGTTGCGGCATGACCATCCCTATCTCTCGGCCCTGGTGCGGCTGCTTCCCGACCGTGAGGAGCCTGGCGACCTTGAATCGCTGGCCCTGGAAGCCCGCGCGGCGCTGACGGAGTATCTGCGGCTGGTGCTAGAACAGGTGGGCGGCAATGAAGGCGAGATTGGCATTCCAAGCGAGCCATGCGACCTCTCCTACATCATGGTGATGTGCCTGGCCTGCGACGATGCTGAGAAGCAGCGCATGCTTGAGATGACCTCGGTGGCGGGCCGGCTGCGAACGGGTATCCAACTGTTGCGCACGGAGACGGAGATGCTGGCGGCGCAGGCTGAGCATCTGCCACAGCACCCTGGCGACAACTCCCGCGCCTCGCTGAACTGAACGTGGGCAGACGCGCACGCCGACTCAGGCGCTACGTGCCCGCTCGCCCGCGCGCACGATAGCGGCATCGTAGGCATCCACTCGCCAGGTGGTGCCGTCGCGGATGAGTCGCACGACGCCGCTGGTCGGCGGCCTGCCCGCGCGCGTCACCGTCACTGTGATGGCGACGCTGGCGACATCCGCGCTGGTGATCGTATAGGCGCAGTGGCTGACCTTGCCAAGCAGCGCGTCGAGTTGCCGTTGGCTCGCGATGAACTCCGCCCGCGAGCCACGGGCCTGTTGCCGCGGTGCCAGTAACCCATAGGCCGCGGCATAGCGCTGAGCGGTCAGATCGTCGCAGAGGGTCTGGGCCGTCGTCGCGGGCGCCGGCACGCGCGGTGTCAGCAGTCCTACGATGAGGAGTATCGCGCCACAAAGCAGCACGCCCGTCGCCGCGCCGAGCAGCAGGGGCAATCCACGCCACGTGGGTGCGGCGCGAGGCGGCCTCGTGGTGGACGCGGCCTGGTCAGTGGGTGATTGAGGCTCCATCCAGCGGCACTCCAGCGTGTAGGCTTCCACAGTCGCGCGGAAAAATCGGCGTTGGTCCGTCGTGCAGTATACCGCCGCGCGTCTGGCGCGGCAACTGCCCAGCCTCTTCGGCCACGTGATCATGCGATTATGTGATTATGTGATCCTACGCCGCATGGCATACCTATGCCATGCGCATGCTACGCTCTGCTAGGGAGTGCGGCAGCCATGCGACCATCACGAGCGCATGCGGAGAATGCCATGTCGGGAATCACCATCCAGCGGCAACACCAAGGGCCAAACGAGCGGCTCACGCTGATGAACGCGCATTTGGAAGTTCACTACGAGCACGATGCGCAGTTCACACTGGTGGACCGCCGACTGCCGAGGACGCGCGTGGCGGGCGGCCCACTCTTTGAGCTAGCCCCCGCCACTGGCGGTGGCAAGCCATATACGTATGGTGTCGGGCGTGCGGCAGGCGATGGCACGCTCCCAGAGCCGCTGCCGTTCACCGATGCGCACGGCAGCGGGCTGCTGATGCGGCGGAAGTTCTCGGTGGCGATATGGCCGCTACAGGTCACTTGGGCCATGTATCTCTACGATGCCACTGGTGCCGTGCGCCTAGAGATGAGCCTGCGCAACCGCGGTACCGAGCCATTGCGGCTGGAGCGCGTCTTTCCCTTCGTCACCGGCACGTGGTGGGGCGGCGGCACCCTCAGCCTCGCGGGCCAGCAGCGGGATTTCGCCGCCTACAAGAATGGCTGGCAGTCGTGGAGTTTCGCTGGGGGCGTTCCGCTGGGACGCGAGGAGCCGCGCCCGCGCCTGCCAACACTTCTCGCCTGGCACCATCCAGGGGGCCGTCAGCCGCGTCAGCCTATCGCCGGTGGCGTGGATGTCACCAGCGAGGAAGTGGCGCTGCTCGGCGCCGCTGGCAAGCCGTGGGCGCTCTTAGCCGGCTTTCTCTCCGCCGCGACGTGGTTGGGGCAGATTCACCTCCAGCGGCGGGATGGCGTGCTGGCCGCGTGCGTCCTCTTGGATGGCCACATCCTTAATCCCGGCGAGACCGTCGAGATCCCACCACTGCTGCTCGCACTGGGGCCGCAGCGGACGCTGCTCGCTGAGTACGCCGCGCTGGTGGGGCGGGAGCTAGGCGCACGCCAATCGCCCACGCGACCGACTGGCTGGTGCAGTTGGTATGCCTACTTCGACCGCGTGAGCGAGGAGGACATACACGAGAATCTCGCTGCCCTGGCCGACACCCGGAGCATGCTGCCGCTGGAAGTTGCGCAGCTAGACGATGGGTATCAGGCCGCAATCGGTGATTGGATGGGGGTGAGCGAGCGCTTTCCCCACGGCATGGCGCCGCTGGCCGCGCGCATACGCGCGGCTGGCTATCGCCCCGGCCTCTGGCTCGCCCCTTTCACCGTCGCGGCGGGCAGCCGCCTGGCGCGCGAGCATCCTGAGTGGTTGATCGCTGACACGCGCGGACGGCCAGCATGGGGGGGGCACCACTGGGGCGGGACGGTCTATGGACTGGATACCACCCACCCTGGCGCGCGCGCATGGCTGCGCGCGCTCTTCACCACCATCACGCGCGAGTGGGGCTACGACTACCTCAAGCTGGATTTCCTGGCTTCCGCGGCGCTGCTGGGACGCCGCCACGATCCTACCGTGCCGCGAGGGCAGGCGCTGAGTGAGGGGCTGGCGCTGATCCGTGAGACAGTGGGCGAGGAGGTCTTTCTGCTGGGCTGCGGCTGCCCGCTGCTCAGCGCGGTGGGGCACGTGGATGCGATGCGGATCGGGCCAGATTCCTCCGCGCACTGGGAGCCACGCCACAAGCAGTGGCCGCTGCCATTCTCCGAGGGACACGTCGCGCCCGCGATGCGCGGCGCACTCCATCACACGCTGACGCGCGCGTGGATGCATCCCGCCCTGTGGACCAATGATCCCGATTGTCTGCTTACGCGCGACCGGCGAACCCATCTGACGGTGGAGATGGTGCGGGCCTTCGCTTCAGCCGTGGCGCTCACGGGTGGTATGGTCTTCCTCTCCGATCGTGTCTCGCGGCTCCCCGTCGAGCGGCTAGAGCTGGCGGCGCGACTGCTGCCACCGATGCCAGAGCGCGCCCAACCAATGGACTACTTCGCCTGGGGCGTACCGCGACTCGTCGCCGCCGAGATCGCGCGCCCCTGGGAGCGGTGGCACCTCGCTGGCCTCTTCAATGACACGGGCCGCGCCAGAGAGATGGCGCTGACGTGGGCGGAGCTGGGGCTAGCGCCAGGGGCCTACCACGCGGTAGAGTTCTGGTCGGGCGCGTATCTCGGTCGGTCTGAGGTCGGCGCACGGGTGCGTGTGCGGCCGCACGGCGCGGCGGTGCTGGCCATCCACCTGGATATCGACGAGCCACGGCTGCTCTCAACCAGCTTTCACGTGACCCAGGGTGCGGCGGAACTGGCCGAGTGGACCTTTGACCGCGAGCGCCAGGCGGTGCGCTGGCGCATCCATCTGGGCCGCCACGCCACGGGCACCATGACCCTCTGGGTTCCCGCGCCCTGGCAGCCGCGCGCCCTCGCCAGCACGGCACGCAAGGTCCAGTGGCAC
>JADMIN010000814.1 GCA_015478575.1 Ktedonobacterales bacterium
CCTCAGCACGGCGGCGCCGCGCCCACGCGCCACGCCGCACGCCACGACGACGAACACTCGATACCACGCCTGAGACAGGCGAGCGCCACGCGCGCGCCAGCAGACGTACCGGCGCACTCTTCAGCGTAGCGTGCCGGCCTGACAGCGCCATGACACCCGCGACGAAACTCCTAACAGGAACCTGAACGCCTCCCCCGCACCGCGGCTTAGCCGCTGGGCACCCCTTCTCCACACGAGTGGAGAGGGAGCCAGGGGGTGAGGGGGACTGTGATCGGCTCGCCCAAACCATACTGGGCTGAGTACTACTACCGCAGGACGCGGTCTACGACCATCGCCGCGAAGACCAGCGCGAGGTAGTAGTTCGAGAACCAGAACACCATCCGCGCCCGGCGCAGCGTCTTCTCGCGGGCCAGCAGGACGCCGAGCGCCAGCAGCCCCAGGCCGAGCACCACGGCGGACACGAGGTACACGTAGCCCATGGCGCCGGTCACGTAGAGCACGAGCGTCGCCGCGAGCAAGAGCAGGGTGTACAGGATGATCTGGCGGTACGTCTCGCGCTCCCCCATCACGACCGGCAGCATGGGCACCTTCGCCCGCGCGTAGTCATTCTTGAGCACGAGCGAGAGCGCCCAGAAGTGCGGCGGCGTCCAGAGGAAGATCACCAGGAACATCCAGACCGCCGGCAACCCGACCGTGCCGGTCACGGCGGCCCACCCCACCAGCACCGGCACCGCGCCGGCAGCGCCGCCGATGACGATGTTCTGCGGCGTCGTCCGCTTGAGCCACATGGTGTACACGAGGACGTAGAACAGGATCGCGGACAACGCCAGCGCGGCGCTGAGCGGATTGACGAAGCCGCCCAGGATGATGACGGAGCCGGCCGCCAGTGTCAGCCCGAAGACCAGCGCGTGGCGCTCCGGCACCCGCTGCGCCGGCAGGGCGCGCATGCGCGTGCGCGTCATGATCTGGTCAATGTCGCGGTCCCAGTAACAGTTGATCGCGTTCGCGCTCCCCGCCGCCATCGCGCCGCCCACAAGCGTCGCGAGGACCAGCCCAAACGGTGGAAAGCTCCCCTGCGCGACGACCATCGCCGCCAGAGTCGTGCCCAGAAGCAGCACCGTGACGTGCGGCTTCATCAGATTGACATACGCCGCCGCGGTGACCCGCCAGGTCGGCGCGCTGGCCGTTGTCGTGACGTGCTGCATAGAGCAGAAGTCCCTTTCGCGCGGATTCCCGCACATTCGCGCTCGATTGTAGTCGTCGTGCCTGACAGGCGCCTTGCAGGCCGCCACGCCTCCCTGACAATCACCTGAACGTTCCACGCGGACCAGACCCCGCATGACCGGCGGCTTTGCGCGAATCCCGCCGTGGGCGTATACTATCACGGAATGCCACCTGTCCCGGCACATTCAGGCATTCGTCAGGCGATGCACCGCGACCGGCGCCGCCCTGCCG
>JADMIN010000815.1 GCA_015478575.1 Ktedonobacterales bacterium
CGATGATGCAGCGCAGTGGACGCCGCACCGTTCCGCAGGTGTTCATCGGCGAACAACACGTCGGCGGCTACGATGATCTGGCAGCGCTGGAACACAACGGCCGACTCGATCCCCTGCTGGCGGGCGACTGAGGCAAGCTTTTCTGTACTTCTCAAATCAGATTGGATAACGACATGGCTGACGCCCCCCAGGACACCCCCAGCAACACCCCGGAAGCTGGCACCCGCCAGGTCAACCTGCAGCGCATCTACTGCCGCGATGCCTCGCTGGAAGCGCCGCTGACGCCGCAGGTTTTCAATCGCCAGTGGACGCCCAAGGTAGACGTGCAGGTCGGCACCAATATCGACGGCCTCGGCGACAACATCTATCAAGTCACGCTCTCCATCACCGTCACCGCCAAACTCGAAGCCGACACCGCCTATCTGGTGGAAGTGCATCAGGCCGGCATATTCCAACTGGTCGGCTTCAGCGATCAAGCCGAAGCACAGGCCATCCTCGGTGCCTACTGCCCCAGCGTCGTGTTCCCGTTCGCCCGCGAAACGATTTCCGACCTGATCCAGCGCGGCGGATTTCCGCAACTGCTGCTGCAACCGATCAACTTCGAAGCGCTGTACGCACAGCACCTCGAGAGCAGCAAGGCAGAAGCTGGTTCGGCCGGCGCCACCGTCAACTGAGCCTGCTGGAGCCGCCCGCCGTGACAGGTATCGCAGTCCTCGGAGCCGGAGTTTTTGGCACAGCGTTAGCGATTCAGCTGTCGGTGCGAGGCCCGCGACAGGCGCGTAGCGCCGCCGCGCGCTCAGAGCGCGTCCTGGCGCAGCGAGAGGGCGGCGCCCACGACCATCAGGGTCGCGAAGCCGGCGAGCACGAGCAGGTCGGGCCAGATGTCGGCGACGCCAAACCCGCGCAGCGACAAGTCCACCGCGTCGCGGGAAACCTCGATCACGCTGATGCCGCTCGTGCGCGGCTCCCGCGCGGCTCTGGGCGGCGAGCGCGGCGCCAGCGTCGCGCCGAACCGCTTGACGATGCCGGCGACGACGAGTGGTGGCTGAGCCTGGAGGTGCGTGGCATCCCGTCCGCTCATGGGACGTACCTCCGCTGATGGTGCGCCGCGTCTCCCCGTGTGCCCACCCCGCTATACCAAGTGTGGCGTGCTTGTCGAGGCACACAGGCCCGCGCGCGCGTCGCTTGACGCTCCGAGACGCGAGGCGTATGCTGCGAGACGGGCCATCGTGGCCCCGCGTGGCAATGGCATGACGGAGGCGACGAAAGGATGCCGGCATGGCGGACGAGACAGGCGATCCCGCGCGGGTAGCGCCGAGCGCACCGCCGGCGCTGGCTGTGGGTGACGTGACGCTCGCGCGGCGGCCACCACGACTGGGTGAGCGCCTGCTGGCGGCGGCGGCCCACCTGGCGATGCTGCTGAGCATGCCGGGCATGGCGCTGGCGCTGGCGAT
>JADMIN010000092.1 GCA_015478575.1 Ktedonobacterales bacterium
GTGTAATGCTGACCGCGAATCCCGAATCTCGCGAAGGGGGTGCCCTCCTGGGACCGGACACGGTGCCCTAGGTCGTCGTGCGGCGCGGTGCGCCACATACCCCACAGCTTACCACACCCGGCGCCATCTGATGGCCATTCAGGCATATCGCTGGCGACATCCACGGATTCGTCGGCGCCGCGGTGGCTATGGCCTGCTGTTCGGGCCAGGAGGCCGGCGCCGACGGACCATCGGGTGGCAGCGGCGCGACCGGCCCAGATGGCGCGGCATACGGCGCGAGCGGACCGGAAGGGAACGCCGGCATCCGACCGGGCGGCATCTGATCCGAAGGCGCACCGTATGCTGGCGGCATCGTCGGATAGGCATAGCCAGGGGGCGGCGCGCCATACGCGCTGAACGGCGTGCCGGCGGGCACCGTGGCGAACGCCGCCGCCTGGCGCTTGCGGCGTGAGCGCACCGCGAGCGCCACCATGCCCATGATGGCGAGCAGTGCGACGATGCCCGCGCCACCAATCACCGGCAGTGAAAGCCGGGGTGTCGTCGGGCCAGGGGTGGTTAGCGGCTCCTGCGCGGCCTGTACCTGGGCGTAACGCAGATAGGGAAGCACCGCCTGGAAGCCAGGATAGCGCGCGCTGATCGTTTGCAGTTGCTGCGCGGCCTTATGCCAATGGCCAGGCGTTGTGGCCGCATAGTCCTCGAATGCCTGTTGCCAGAGCGTCTGGAAGGTGCCCGGCGTCGTCGCGATCCCCGCGCTGGTGATCAGCTTCCGCGCGCTGTCACTGGAGCGGAGAAATGAGGTGATGCCTGGCGTATCCGTGCCGCCGAAGCTGACGACGCCGACGATCTGCCCGCTCACGTCGAGTGCGGGGCCGCCGCTGTCACCCCGTTCGACATTGCCGCCAATCTGGATGAGCTGCGAGCCGTTGTCATTTTGCTTGATCGCGCTCACCGCGGCGTTGTTGACCGAGACCGTCAGGAGGTCGGTTGGATCATTCGAGAAGTCACCATTGCCGGGGAAGCCGACGACCGTCAGGCGGTCCTGCACCGCCACATCCGCTGAGTTGCCAAGCAGGATGCTCGGCGTATCCGTGAGGTTGACGTGGAGCAGAGCCAGGTCATCCTGCGCGAAGTCGCTCGACCGGATAATCGTAGCCTGCATGTACGGCGTGGAGAGCAGCCCCGCGAGGATAGAGTCTTTGGTGGCGCTCGTGCTGGCGAGCTGCCCCGACCACGCCGTATCGCGCCAGGCCAGAAACCGTGGCGCGGAATAGGTGGTGGTGAAGGCAATGCCGCTCTGGCTCACAATGCCGGCGGCGACATCACTGGCGGTGATAGGGGTCGGGAGATTGGTATAGCAGGCGTTGAGGGCCTGGGCGATATCCTGCGCGGCGCTTGCCTCTTGAAAGAGTTCCGCATCGAGCGATTGGCGGTCAATGTTCACCACGTGGTCGGCGGTCAGGATATCGCCGTTCGCGCTGACGAACGCGCCGGATCCCAGCCCACCGGTGGCATACCCAGGGCCAGTGGTTGGCAGGGTGACCTGCTGGCCACAGCGCGCCAGCGCCAGCGTCACATGCCCATAGTAGATCGTGGCCAGGCGCACCGCCGCGGGCGAGGCGACATCCACCTCGCGCACCACGGCATCGCTCAGATTGCCACCAGGTGGGCGGCCACTCGCCGCCGCTGGGTGGGTCCCGGCCCGCGCGGCGCCGAGCAGGGCTAGGGCAAAGATGAAGATGCCAAGCAAGACCCGACTGGAGACCCTGCCACCCGCCCACCGGATTCTTCCTGCCAGTACGCCATTCCGCTGGATATCGCCCACGCGCGTGCTTCTCTCCCTTACTGGCAGGCATCCACTGACCCCCGCCGCTGCCACACCACATGCTCCACCCGCATGCTGCCCAGGCTCGCGGCGTCAGCGGGCGGTTTCGGCCCCCGCAACGCCAGCGACGGCACACACGAGCGCCATGATTATATCATGGCGGTACAGCGGCGCCACGCATATGGGAAGCGATGGCCATTATGAGGGCACGCATGGGAGGGGGCACCAGCGAAAGAAGAGGAGGGATGCGGGATCACGCTGAACATGGATCCCGCATCGGTTATCGCGCGGCTATCTGCTGCTGACCCGCGCGCTACGGACGAGAACGAGAGTGCATCCAGCACATCTAGCTAGCGGCGCACGCGCACACGATCGTAGCAAGCACTGCAATAGACAGGTTTCTCATTCTTGGGCAAGAAGGGCACTTCTCCCTCGTTGCCGCATTCCGCGCAGATGATCTTATGCATCTCACGCGGCCCATGGTCGCCCGAACGCCCAGCCGCCATCTGCTGGCGGCGCTTCGCACGGCAATCCGGGCAACGCCCCGGCTGATTGAGCAGCCCCTTCTGCTGGTAAAACTCCTGCTCTCCAGCGGTGAAGATGAACTCCTGGCCGCACTCGCGGCATGGCAGCGTTTTGTCCTCGTACATGATGCGTGGGCCTCCTCGTACGCCCAGCCAGATGGTTGCTGGCGTCGTCTTCGATGGTGACGGTTGTGCCCCATGGAGCGCTTGCCCATCAGCTCATTACCCTCAGCAGCGTCGGCCTTGCTGTGGAAACGCTCCGGGACCCTGGTGGATACCGAGCAAAGGATACCCAATCGGCGCGGGATTTGCAAGCCCATCCGCGGCAAATGGCGGTACAATGGGTGCGTGATGGTGTTCGTGAGAGGGCGTGCAACGAGTAGATCGCGTCTCTCGTATCCTCTGGTAGCGCCGTTCGCATCCGTGGCAGCCTCGCATGAGGGCATGTCGTTCCTCATGTGCGCCGATGGGTCACAAGACGAAGGGCGTCACGAGAGGCATCGCGGCGAAACCTCGACTTCTTCGCCCGTGACGGAGAAGATGCGCGCGGCTGGCGGGGCGATGCGCGCGCCAGCACCGTTGGCGACCGCGTGTCTCACGCGGAGGTAAAGGGAGCGACATGAGCATGCATCCGGCACCAGATGAGCCGACGACGCCCCCAACGGGGGATTCGCCGCCACCGTATCCGCCCGCTGGCGCGGTGAGCCAGCCCTATTACGCGGGGCCGATGGCGCCCGCCACCAGCGGCTGGGCCATCGCCAGCCTGGCCAGCGCTATCTTTGGGATATGGCCCGCGCCGTTTGTTGGCTCGGTCCTCGGCATCATCTTTGGCCATGTGGCCCTGCGGGATATCCGCCGATCCAACGGTCAGCGTGAGGGCCGGAGGGCCGCGCTCGCCGGGCTGATCATCGGGTATGCCTCACTGGTGGTGCTCGCGCTCGTTATCGTGGCTATCGTGGTGTTCCGCGTCCGTTTTGGCCACTTCCACCGCTTTCGCCTGATTCCGATGCCCTGATAGATGCCGATGCCCGAATATCCGAGAGATTAGGAGCGCGAGACGTGTTGCCGGAGGTGCGGTGCCAGCGCACGGCGCGTCTGGGGTTGACGCCCCTGTACAGGGAGAGCAGAGACATGCAGCCTGAGAAGCCACAACCCGAGCCGGGAAGCCGCCCGCCCGATCCCTCATCCACTGGCTGGCCGACCACGCCGCCAATTGGGGGCTGGCCAGGCGCGGTGCCCCCGCCGCCTGATGCGGGCCAACCTTACCCGCCGTATGCGGGCCAACCCTATCCCGATCAGCCGTATGCGGGCCAACCCTACCCCTATCCACCTGATGCCAGCCAGCCTTACCCCGATCAGCCATATGCTGGCCAACCTTACCCGCTCGCCTATGGCTATCCGCCCGCTGGCGCGGTGGGCCAGCCCTATTATGCGGGGCCGATGGCGCCCGCCACTAGCGGCTGGGCCATCGCCAGCCTGATCTCCTCCATCGCGGGCATCTGCACGATAGGGCTGGGAGCGATTGTTGGCGTGATCTTCGGGCATATCGCGCTCTCAGAGATCAAACGCTCCAATGGCATGCAGCAGGGGCGCGGGGTGGCCATCGCTGGGCTGATCATCGGCTATGCCCAGATCGCGATCGGAATCTTGCTCATTCTCATAATCGCCCTTACCATCGCGGCCAACCCTTCAGTTCGCTGATCGCTGAGCCAAGAAAAACCGCCGCGAGCGGCAGTGGGGCGGCGGGCAGCGGATTCCCATCGAGATGGTATACTACAGGCCAGAGCGACGATACGTCCCGGCACCACGCCCCGGCGCGGCGTCGTGCCTACCCCTGACTGCCCACGCGCCCCCGCCGCGAGGCGCTCCGGCACGCGGGCAGCCGCCCCTACAGCGCGTCGTGGATGGGAGCACTTCATGGACATGCGCGAGCTGGAAGCCACCGACCCCGAGATCGCTGAGATAATCCGCCGCGAAGAACAGCGCCAGTTCGAGGGCATCGAGTTGATCGCCTCGGAGAACTACGTCACCGCCGCCGTCTCGGAAGCGATGGCATGTGTCATGACAAACAAGTATGCCGAAGGGCTTCCGGGCAAGCGTTACTACGGGGGCTGCGAGTTCGTGGACCAGGCGGAGACGCTGGCCATCGAGCGCGCCAAGCAGCTCTTTGGCGCGGAGCATGCCAACGTCCAACCTCACGCGGGCGCGCAGGCCAACGCCGCCGTCTATCTGGCACTGCTCCAGCCGGGCGATACTGTGCTGGGCATGGCGCTCGACCAGGGCGGGCACCTCACGCACGGCAGCAAGGTCAACTTCTCCGGCAAGCTCTACCACTTTGTTCCCTATGGCGTGCGGCGCGACACCGAGACGATTGACTACGACGCACTGGAGCAATTGGCCCAGGAGCACAACCCCAAGATGATCGTCGCTGGCTTCTCCGCCTATCCGCGTCGCCTGGATTTCGCCCGCTTCCGCCAGATCGCCGACCGCGTGGGCGCGCTGCTCATGGCGGATATCGCCCATGTCGCTGGGCTGGTGGTGGCCGACCTCTATCCCAACCCCTTCCCCCACTGCCAGGTCGTCACGACCACCACGCATAAGACGCTGCGCGGCCCGCGCGGCGCGCTCATCCTCTGCACCAGCGAGCTGGCCGCCAAGATTGATAAGGGGGTGTTCCCTGGCACACAGGGTGGCCCGCTGATGCAGAGCATCGCCGCCAAGGCCGTCGCCTTCAAGGAGGCGCTACAGCCTTCCTTCCGTGAGTATCAGCGGCGGGTAATGGAGAACGCCCAGGTGCTGGCCGCCGCGCTGGTGGAGCATGGCTTTCGCCTCGTCTCCGGCGGCACGGATAATCACTTGATGCTAGTAGACGTGCGCCCACTCGGCGTGACGGGGCGCGAGGCAGAGGCGGCGCTGGAAGCGGTACACATTCATGCCAACAAGAATGCTATCCCCTTCGATCCCGAACCGCCCGTGCGCACCAGTGGCGTCCGCCTGGGCACGCCCGCCATCACGACTCGCGGCTTTGGGCCAGGGGAGATGCGTGAGATTGCTGACCTGATTCATGAGGCGATCTTACGCCGCGCGGATGAAGCCGCCGTGGCGGCGATTCGCACGCGCGCGATGGCGCTCGCCACGCGCTTCCCGCTGCCTGGCGTGCATCTTACTCCCCGGCTGGGGCCGGAGGTCGAGTTGGCACGCTAGAACGCGACCGCCTGTCTGAGCGCCTGTCTGAGCGCGTAGCTGAGTGTGTAGCTGAGTGTGTAGCTGAGTGTGTAGCTGAGTGCGTGTGCGGCCAACGGCCATGTGGATCTCTCCACCGTCCTTGTTTCGCGAGCGAAAGGAGCAGCCTGCTATGAGAGTCTATCGCGCGGACCAAATTCGCAACGTCGCCTTGATCGCGCATGGTGGTTCTGGGAAGACTTCGCTAGTGGATGCCGCGCTCTACGATACGGGCGCGGTGAACCGGATGGGCAAGGTGGATGACGGCTCCTCCATCTCCGACGCCGATGCTGATGAGATCAAGCGGAAGATGTCCATTAACTTGGCCGTCGCCCCGGTGGAGTGGCGGGAGAGCAAGATCAACCTGCTGGATACTCCCGGCTACGCCGATTTCGTGGGCGAGGTGATGGCGGGTTTGCGTGCCGCGGATGCCGCTGTCGTCGTGGTCTCGGCGGAGAAAGGGGTCGAGGTCGGCACCGAGATGGTCTGGAAGTATGCCGATGACCACGAGTTGCCACGGCTGATCTTTGTGAACAAGCTCGACCGCGACAACACGAGCTATGATCGAGCGCTCGCGTCGCTGCGCACGCACTTCGGCCCTCGGGTCGTTCCGCTCACCATCCCCATCGGCGAGCAGGCTGGTTTTGCTGGCGTGGTCGCCCTCATCTCTGGCAAGGCGTATACCTTTACCGCCGACACCGTCAGCCCTGGCGAGCTGCCCGCGAACCTGAAAGATGCCACCGCGCGCTACCGCGAGCAACTTGTGGAGGCGGCCGTCGAGAGTGACGATGACCTGATGGCCAAATATCTGGAGGGCGAGGAGATCAGCGAGGACGAGTTGCGCCGCTGCATCAAGCAGGGGGTGGCGAGCGGTGGGCTAACCCCCGTGCTGGTCGGCTCCATCACCAAAAACATCGGCGTGCAGTTGCTGCTCGATGCCATTGTGGACTATCTGCCCTCCGCGGCGGAGTGTCCTGGTACGAGCACAGCGGAGGCCCCGCCCGCCGCCTTTGTCTTCAAGACCATCGTGGATCCGCAGAAGGGGACACTCTCGCTCTTCCGGACCTATAGCGGCACCCTCAAATCCGACTCGCACGTCCTCAACGTCTCAACGGGCGCCGATGAGCGCCTCGGCCAGTTGCTGCTGGTGCGCGGCAAGCTGCAAGAAAGCGCGGCAGAGGTGCCCGCGGGTGACATCGGCGGCGTGGTGCGCCTGGCCAAGACGCACACCGGTGACACCCTCGGCACCAAAGATACCGCGAAACTGCCGCCGATTCATCTGCCGCAACCGGCCTTCACCGCGGCGGTGCTGCCGAAGACGCAGAGCGACCTAGACAAGATGAGCACGGCCCTCACCCGCATCACCGAGGAAGATCCGACGCTCCACGTCTCGCGTGACCCTGAGAGCGCGGAGATGCTGCTTTCCGGCATGGGTGAGTCGCATATTGACATCGCCATCGAGCGCATGCAGCGGCGCTTCGGCGTGGATGTGCTCAAGCGTGATCGTCGCGTGCCCTATCGCGAGACGATTCGCAAGAAGGCGCGCGCCGAGGGTCGCCACAAGAAGCAATCTGGCGGGCACGGCCAGTTTGGCGATATTTGGCTGGAGATCGAGCCGCTGGTGGGCAGCGACCAGGAGTATGTCTTTGAGAACAAGATCGTCGGCGGTGTGGTGCCGAAGGAATACGTGCCGGGCGTTGAGAAGGGCGTAATTGACTCGCTCAAGCAAGGCTTCATCGCGGGCTGTCGCATGGTCCATGTCCGGGTAGCGCTGGTGGATGGCAAGTACCACGCGGTGGATTCCTCCTCACAAGCATTCGAGATCGCGGCCCACCTGGGCATGAAGGAGGCGGTGGCCCTGGCCCAGCCGACGCTGCTCGAGCCGATTATGAACGTGACCATCACGGTGCCGGATGCCAATATGGGCGACGTGAACTCGGACCTCAATACCAAACGAGCGCGCATTCTTGGCATGGAGCCGACATCGGGCGGCTTGCAGCGCATCACGGCCCAGGTGCCGATGGCGGAGATGCTGCACTATGCCACCGACCTGCGCTCCATCACGCAGGGCCGCGGCACCTTCACGATGGAGGTCGCCAACTACGAAGAGGTGCCAGCTACGATCTTGCAGCAGATCATCGAGGCGCACAAGAAGGAGAAGGAAGAGAAGTAGCCGGTCATCAGGAGAGCGGGCAGCCATATGATGGAGTGCGGAGCAGGGGCGTGTATGGCTTGCCCGTAGCCTTCACGGGATGGCGCGTCCGCTCTGACGTGTCTGCTCTGACGCGGATGCTTGAGCACGCATGAGCCGGTGCGGCCCTACGTGCCTCTCCGAATAACGACTCCATAATACTTCTGCCCTCATTTCGCAGTTTGGATTGACCAGGATAGAGA
>JADMIN010000093.1 GCA_015478575.1 Ktedonobacterales bacterium
CTCGAGACGCGCATCACGTCGCGCACGTGGCCACTGAGAGAGGAGGGGGCCACACCACACACGCGTCCCCACCCTGAACCCGACTCTGGCGCGCACCGCCACCGCCACCGCCACCGCCACCGCCACCAAGCCAGGTGCCCGGCGCGATGGGCGGGCACTGGCTGGAGAGGCCACTCGCGCGTTTCCACTCTCACGAAAAGGGCGTCTGGGGCATCGCGATCGTCACGCCTATCGCCTAGGTGGATTGCGCGGACGCGACGCATCCAGCACACATGCCACGTGCCGAAGCCAGCCGGAGGGCGAAAGGATGTTACTCCTTCGCCTCCACCGCCTTCGCCTCCGTCGTCGCGATCGGCAGCGCTGACGGCTGGGCGCTCGGCGCGGCTAGCTCCTGTGGCGCGGCAGTCGTCGTGGTCGGCGGGATAGCCGATGGGTGCGCGGTCGGCTCCGTGATCTCATTCATGGATTTGCGGAACTCTTTGATCGTCTTGCCAACCGCCGACCCCATCTCCGGCAGTCGCTTGGGGCCAAAGAAGACCAGTGCCAGCAACACCAACGGCACCAACTCATACCAGTGTAGACCCATGAGTATCCATCCATTCTATGTCTCGCGTGGCGAGAGGGCCACGGCCCTCTCCACCCTGCCCTGCCATTATACTTCACAATAAGATGGTGCGCCAAACGCGCTGCCCCACTTGGCTGTCGCAGGAGCCGGAGGTACGGGCGAACGCTCCCGCCTCCGTCAGCGGGTCGTCTGAAAAGAGCGCCAGGTGGAGCGTTCCGCCCCGCGTAGCCTCATACGTTATCATATACACATGCGCCTGAGAATGGGATGAGAGGAGCGCCAGATGGCCGCCATCGCCGATGCCCAGCCCTGGGTCGAGACGCGCAACCCCGGACAGCCGTTGGATCTCGTGCGCGTCGCCACCGCGTCCGTGAACCGCAGTGCTGTTGAGCGGCGCGCCGCGACCCTGCCCGCGCGCCGCACGGTGAAGCGCGAGTGGCAGGCCGCGTGGCTCTTGCGCGCCATCACCTGCCTGGATCTCACCACTCTGGCGGGCGACGATACCCCAGGCACCGTCCGCCGCCTCTGCGCCAAGGCCCGCCAGCCCATTCGCGCCGACCTGCTGGAGCGTCTAGGCGCTGAAAGGCTGGCGATCCGCGCTGGAGCCGTCTGCGTCTATCACAATCTCGTCGCGGTGGCGGTGGCGGCTCTAGAGGGATCAGGCATTCCCGTGGCCGCCGTCTCCACCGGCTTCCCCGCCGCGCAAAATCCGCTCCCGCAGAAGCTGGAGGAGGTGCGCGCCTCGGTCGCCGCGGGCGCCCGCGAGATTGATATCGTCATCTCCCGCGCGCACGTCCTCACCGGCCACTGGCAGGCGCTCTATGACGAAGTGCGCGCCTACCGCGAGGCCTGCGGCGAGGCCCATATGAAGACGATTCTGGCCGCGGGCGAGCTGGGGACGCTCCGCAATGTCGCTCGCGCGAGCCACGTCTGTATGATGGCCGGCGCTGACTTCATCAAGACCTCTACTGGCAAGGAGAGCGTCAACGCCACGCTCCCTATCGGGCTGGTGATGGTACGCGCCATCCGTGACTACTATGAGGCGACCGGCATCCGTGTCGGCTTCAAGCCCGCCGGGGGCATCCGCCTCGCCAAGCAATCGCTCGATTGGCTGATGCTGATGAAAGAGGAGCTTGGCGAGGCGTGGCTCGCGCCCGCGCGCTTCCGCATCGGCGCCAGCGGTCTGCTCACCGACATTGAGCGCCAGCTCGAATACTTTGTCACCGGGCGCTACTCCGCCGCCTACCATCATCCGCTGCCATAGCGGCGCGCACAGTACGATATATCACCCGCTCGATCAGCGGACCTGAATGGTGAGCGCACCTCAGCGATGCCACGACCATACGTCGCTCTTCTGGCGGGTACGTTCATCGTGATCGTGGCGCGCGGATGCCCCCGCGTGCGGATTTCCCCGCACGCTGGCCGGGTCCATTCGTTTGCGTGATGTCATTCGCGTGACGCGGCGGGGCGCGTCGCATCGGCCACCAGGGAGTAGCGCTGTAGGAGGGGCATATATGGCATCTGGCAACGTCGTTCTGGAGATTGACGACGCGCTCTTGACCATCTTCCTGCGCTTGGGGCTGGCGAAGGCGCAAGCGCAGTTGCCGTTCCAGATCAAGCAGGTGACGGCTACGATCCACGATGGGCACCATATTGAGATCGCCGCGGGGCAGGCGCGCATCGTGCTGCGCCCAGCGCTCGACACCGCCGGGCGAATTGACCTGCGCATCGTCTCGGCCAAGCTCGGCGCCTTCGCTCTGCCCACCTTTCTCTATGGTCTGCTCAACGCCATCGTCAATGAGCGCGTCAATGCCCTGCTCAGTGGCCTGGTGATGCAGGGGCTACGCCCGCGCCTCCTCGATGTCCGCACGCGGGGGCGCGCGCTGGCGATCACCGCCGAACTCGCGGAGGTGGAGGCGTAGGGCACGTGCGCGTCGGTGTCGCGTCGCCCACCAGGGGCATCAGCGTTGGCGAGATACGGACAGCGAGACAAGAGTGATGAGGAGCGCCACATGACCGAGAACATGCGCATCGCCGAGATCTTCCAGACGATGGAGTACGGGCCAGCGCCCGAAGTCGACGCGCCCGCGCGGGCGTGGCTGGCGGCGCATGCCCCGCGCCTACGCCTCTTCATCGGCGGCGCCTGGCGTGAGCCGAGCGGCGGCGAGTACTTCGCCAGCGTCAATCCCGCCACGGCGCGCCCACTGATCGAGGTGGCGCAGGCGGCGGAGGCCGATGTCGAGGCCGCCGTGCGCGCCGCCCACGCGGCCTTCCCGGCGTGGAGCGCCACGCCAGGCCACATCCGCGCCCGCTATCTCTACGCCCTCGCGCGCCAGGTGCAGCGCCACGCACGCCTGCTTGCCGTCCTGGAGACGATGGATAATGGTAAACCCATCCGCGAGACCCGCGATATTGATATTCCCCTCGTCGCTCGCCATTTCTACGCCCACGCTGGCTGGGCACAACTCATGGATGCCGAACTCCCCGATCAGCGCCCGCTGGGTGTCGTTGGCCAGATCATCCCCTGGAACTTCCCCCTCTTGATGTTGGCGTGGAAGATCGCCCCCGCCCTGGCGATGGGCAACACGGTCGTGCTGAAACCAGCGGAATTCACGTCCATCACCGCCATCGCCTTCGCGGAGCTGGTGGAACGCGCCGGGCTGCCGCCGGGCGTGGTCAACATCATCACCGGCGATGGGCGCGCGGGCGAGCTGCTCGTGCGCCACCCTGATCTCGACAAGATCGCTTTCACCGGCTCGACCGACGTGGGGCGCATCATCCGCGGGGCCACCGCCGGCAGCGGCAAGCGCCTCTCGCTGGAGCTTGGCGGCAAATCGCCCTTCATCGTCTTCGATGACGCCGACCTGGATTCGGTGGTGGAGGGCGTGGTGGACGCCATCTGGTTCAACCAAGGGCAGGTCTGCTGCGCTGGCTCACGCCTGCTCGTGCAAGAGGATGTGGCGGAGCCACTGCTGGCCAAGCTGCGCGCGCGTATGGAGCGGCTGCGCGTCGGGAATCCGCTGGATAAGGCGGTGGATATCGGCGCGATCATCGCCCCCGTGCAACTCGAGAAGATCCAGCGGCTGGTGGCCCAGGGCATAGCCGAAGGCGCGCGGCTCTGGCAGCCCACGTGGTCATGCCCGACCGAGGGCTACTTCTTCCCGCCAACGCTCTTCACCGAGGTCTCACCGGCCTCCAGCATCGCGCAAGTCGAGATCTTCGGGCCGGTGCTGGTCGCCATGACCTTCCGCACGCCCGCCGAGGCGGTGGCCCTCGCCAATAACACCGCCTATGGCCTGGCCGCGAGCGTCTGGAGCGAGAATATCAATCTCGCGCTGGATGTGGCGCGGGGCATCCAGGCTGGCACGATCTGGATCAACAGCACCAACCTTTTCGACGCCGCCGCTGGCTTTGGCGGCTATCGCGAGAGCGGCTACGGGCGCGAGGGTGGGCGCGAGGGGCTGTATGAGTACGTGCGCCCGGCATGGGAGGACGCTCCCCTCGGCCTCGCCCATGCCAGAGGAGCCGCGCCAGAGGGAGCGGGGCACGGCACACGCCAGCGGGCGCGCGCCGCCGCGGCGCATGCCAATGGCCACGCCGCCATCGCACCCGCTGAGGCGCCGACAGGCTGGCCAGTGATTGATCGCACGCCCAAACTCTTCATTGGCGGCAAACAGGCCCGGCCCGATTCGGGCTATAGCCGGTTGGTGCTGGGACCACAGGGCGCGGTGCTCGGCGAGGTGGGTGAGGGCAACCGCAAGGACATCCGCAACGCGGTGGAGGCGGCGCGCGCCGCCCAGACGCGGTGGGCCGAAACAACGGGCCATGCGCGCGCACAGATCCTCTACTACCTGGCCGAAAATCTGGCCGCCCGCGCGGATGAATTCGCCGCGCGCATCGCCACCATGACGGGATGCGCGGCGGCGGACGCCGCGACCGAGGTGGAGCGCGGCATCGAACGCCTCTTCACCTACGCCGCCTGGGCCGATAAATATGACGGCGCGATCCACGGCACGCCGCTGCGGGGGATGACACTGGCGGTCCACGAACCCATCGGCGTGCTGGGCCTGATCTGCCCCGATGCGTATCCGCTGCTGGGGCTGCTTTCGCTCGCTGCCCCAGCCGTGGCGATGGGCAACACGATCGTCGCCATACCCTCTGAGCCGCACCCATTGAGTGCTACCGATCTCTACTCTGTACTGGAGACATCCGACATGCCGGCGGGCGTCATTAACTTCGTCACCGGCGCGCGCGACGCGCTGGCGCTGGTCCTCGCGCAGCACGACGACGTGGACGCCGTGTGGTGGCATGGCCCCACCTCCGCCGCGGGCGCCCGCGCTGTGGAGGCGGCCAGCGCGGGCAATATGAAGCGCACCTGGGTCGGCCACCCCGCACGCGCCTGGCTCGATCCACGCCAGGGTGAGGGGCGCGAGTTCCTCCGCGAAGCCACCCACGTCAAGAACATCTGGGTGCCGGTGGGCGAGTGAGCCAAAGAGGGCGAGGCAGGAGAGGGCGAGGCAGGAGAGGGCGGGGCAGGAGAGGGCGGGGCATGAAGGCCAAGCGAGAAGCGCATCCTACGTGCGGCCATTGAGGATGCGCCCATCAGCCGGTGGCGCGCCCTCTCCCCACGGCTTATGAAAGAAGGCATGCTGTGGTCCTGGCAGGTATTCTGTGTGGGGTATACTAAGGGCAACCAATCAACATGCGGTGCCCATCCGCCACGGATATCCGTAGCGGGATATCCAGAGCACAATGAGGAGCTTGCCTATGAGACCCAACGGCCCGCTGGATGACGCGGCTATCGGCGCGCGGCTGCGCGCGAGCCGCGAGGAGAAGCGCATCCTGCTCGCGCAGGCCGCCAGCGCGATTGGCCTGACTGAGTCAATGATGAGCCTGTTGGAGCGCGGTCTACGCCCCATCTCCCCCCTCTATTTGATGAAGCTGTCGCGGCTCTACGAGAAACCCATCGGCTATCTCCTGGTCGGATGGTCTGAGGGGCCGGATAATCTCTATGCGCTCGCTGGTGCGCTGCGTGATGATCAGCGCGATCACGTGCTTGCCTTCGCCGCCTGGCTCTACTATACCAATCAGGTTCCGCGGATCAGGTGGCGCGCTATCGCCCCAGATGGCGAATGGTAAGGGTGGCGCATACGTCGTCATCTCCGCGTCGTCATCTCCGCGTCGTCATCTCCGCGCCATCATGCTTCATGTTGGCGATGCGACGACAGTCACAGCTCTATAAGCCGCGTCCCACCTCACGCATCGAGGATACGCACACGTGGCCACTTCTCGGCGATGCGCTTCTTGCGCAGGCGCGCGCGATACTCTTCAACCGTGACGCGCCGGGGATTGCGCCGCAGCACCATGCCAAAGAGGTCGGAGAGGCCATAGGGAGCCACAATCGTGAGGTCGTCATTGGGGAGCAGGCGCACACCAACGCAGGTGGCCGTCTCTGGCCAAGTGCCCACGCCATCGGCGCTCGATGTGAGGGGCGCGGCGGGCCGCCCGAACCACTGCTCGTACCAGAGATGCACGCCCGCCTGATTCGTGACTTCCCAGGGCACATCGGGCCGCAGCCGCTCCAAATGCGCCAGCACGGCCCGCTCGCGGTCGGCGCTCAGGTCGTCTGGGTCGAAGAAGACGACATCTACATCGGGTACGGGTGTCGGCTGCGCGTAGCCGTGCAGGGCATCCCAGACGAGATTGCGGAAGACGCCAGCGCCGATGAGCCAATCGGGGGGATCGCATGCCCGCACCACGCGCAACAGCTCGCTATGCCACGCGCTCGCCTGGATCAGCCCGACGAACGCCGCCCGCGCTTCCCGCTCATCTAGCGCCGTGCCCTTGTCCTCGCGCATAGCTCTCGCGCGCTCCCACCGCTCGCGCGCACGTGTCAGATCGCTCCCGTCAGCGTGCGCCCACCCGCGCGTTCATCGCTGGCACGCGCGAACAAAGGCGCTGAAGAGGCGTTGGCTTGGCTCGTCGGCGGGGGCAAGCTCCTCCGGGTGGAATTGCACCGCCAATGCGAAAGGATGCCCCCGCACTTCGATCGCCTCGATGATGCCGTCCTCAGCGCGGGCCAGCACGCGCACGCCCTCGCCCAGCCGGTGGAGCGCCTGGTGGTGCAGGCTGTTGACGGCGTGTTGCCGCGTGCCCAGCATCGCCGCCAAGCGTGAGCCAGGCTCGATCTCGATGGAGTGGGCGCGATAGTCGCGGGCGCGGTCGTGGCAGTCGTGGCGCCGTGCCTCTGGCAGCGCGGTGGAAATGTCCTGGTAGAGGGTGCCACCGAGAGCCACGTTGAGGACCTGGTGACCACGACAAATGCCCAGGACAGGGAGCTTGGCGAGCAGCGCGTGACGGGCCAGCGCAAGCTCCGTCACGTCGCGCTCCACTTCGGGCACGCCGCATTCTGGCCGCGGCGACTCGCCATAGTGCGCGGGCGCCAGATCACCGCCACCGCTCAAGAGCAGGCCATCGAGCCGATCAGCAAGGCCCACCAGGGCATCGGCATCCTGAAGCGGCGGAATGAGCAGGGGCAGACCTCCGGCTCGCTCCACGGCGCGCACATAGGAAATATTATTGCCATAGAGCGGGCGCTGGTTGTCCGCGCGCCTGGCTTCGTAACAGGGAATGCCGATGACGGGTCGCATGCGCGCCTTCCTCCCTCATTTCACGGGCGCTAGGCCAGCACGGACTCGCGCGGTTCCGCGGCGGCGGTGGGCGTCACCAGCATGGCACGCTGCTGTTCGCGACGCTCGACCGGTTCACGACGCTCGACCGGTTCGCGAGGGCCTTGATCTGCCCCCGCGCACAGCGTCATGATGGCGGTACATACCAACCAGGCCAGCAACATAGATAGCACGATGGTCTCGGTCATGATGCGCTGCTCCCAATTCAGTGATCGCTCGTGGGGAAACCCTCATCACGGCAGCGGTCGTTGCTCGCCGCGATGCCTGCTTTACTAGATGCGACGTCGAGGTGCGTCGAGCGTAACTCAGCGGTTGCCGATTGTCCAGCGAGCGTGGGCCGCTATTCTCCGTTTGCCACGTGGGCGCTGGCGGGAAGCGCCCGCCCCAGCGGGAGAATAGCAGGCATGTGCCACGCCCCCGCCGAATAGGCTATACGCCAGCTACCCAGAGTTAGGAGCCATTCTTGCGCTCGGTATGCCTCCGGCTTCTTCTCTGGCCCGATTCTTCATCGCCCGCATTGCCGTTGCCTGTGCCGTAGTGCCCCGGCGCCTGGCGGCCCTCGCCCTGGCGTAGGCTGTTTTGCCGCCGTGCGCCAGGGCGTGTCGGGCTTTGCCGACCTGTGCCCTGGCGACTCTCGCCCTGGCGACTCTCGCCTTGGCGACTCTCGCCTTGGCGACTCTCGCCTTGGCGACTCTCGCCCTGATGGGC
>JADMIN010000816.1 GCA_015478575.1 Ktedonobacterales bacterium
ACTAGTGGGTCAGTTGGATTGAAACCAGCCATTCCTTCATGCCGCACACTCCCGGCTGAGCGGCAGTTCAGTATACGCTGCTGATCCCCCGAGCGCATGGCGGCGCTGCCGCATTCGCCGTGCTGCGCGCTTGCCGCCCCAAACGAAGGGCGTTGGCGCCCGGTTCCATCCCGCCGCTGCCGCTTCCAACCAGCCGATGATCTCCTCCGGCGTCTGCGGGTGATGCCCATCCAACGCCCGGCGCTTGAGGATGCGCTGGATCGATTCCGCGGGTGCCCTTTGGGCAGATTCAGCCAACTGCCACTCAGCGGTGTGTACAACGGCATGACCCCGTGCGCGAACAACCAGAGGACAAAGGATGGGGTGAGATGGCCGGTGAGGTTGTCCAGCACGAGCAACAGGCGGAGCGGCGGCAGGTGTTCCGGCAGGGTAATGCGGACTGACAGTCCCTCCTGCCAGCGCTCCCAGCAGCGCCGATTCTCCGCAGCGCTCACCATCACCGTCGGCGTCGGCAACAGCGCGAGGATGGCGGCAAGTTCCCCTTCGAGCCAGGGATGGAGCACCGCATTCGTGCAACTGCGCACCCCCTTGACCCGCACCGCACCGCTCGCCGGATGGAAGAGCGTCAGTTGCTTCGCGGTACCGCAGCGGAGATAGTCATGCGGATACCGCGTCGGCAGGCCCAGCGGTTGCCAATGCGCGCCGGGAGAGGGGAGGGTCGGATACGGCCCCGCTTCGTCCTCCGTCCACACCGGGAGCGCGTCTTGCGTATACGCTGCTTCGATCAACTTTTTTTTGCCACGGCATCGGGGTCGTGAACCAGCACCGTGCCGCTCTTGCGCTTGCGGACGCTCACTCCCGTCTCGCACCAACTGCGATCCCGCTGCCAGCGCAAACCAGCATCGTGCAGCACCTGCCAGATGGTAGAGGTGCTCACTGTGGGCAAGCCATCGGGAGCCTGACGTAGCGCGCGTTGGAGGGTGGTGAGCGACCAGGTGCCGGTCTGATCCTTCTCCCGATCAGGAGCACGGCGCGCCTCGCGCAGGATGCGCTCCTGCGCGCTCGCGGTGTAGCGCTTCGGCTGACCGCCGCCATGACCGGGCGTGACGGCCGCCACTCCTGCCCGGTTGAAGCGGGCGACGAGGTGCGCCACGGCATCGCCGCTCGTGCGCCCGGCGGCCCGGGCAGCGTCGGTGAAAGACTGACCGACGGCGACCGCGAGCAGCGCTTTGGCCCGCGCGACGTGAGCGGCGGGTTCAGCGTGGGCGCGACTGAGCCGCGTCAGCGCAACGTGCTCATCAGTGGTGAGTGGACGAAGGGGGGCTTTCTGCGGGCGGGGCATGGGCAGACTCCTCATGAGACGAGAGATGAACGCACTCCCCGATGATCCCACTATAAGCATCGAAAGGCAATCTTCAACACAACTGACCCACTAGAGCCTGTTATGAACT
>JADMIN010000094.1 GCA_015478575.1 Ktedonobacterales bacterium
GTCGAGGGCATGGCGACCCCCTTCGCTGGCGTCTAGCGCGGCATCAGGGCACGCGCTCGTGTATCGGGATGCGCTCGTGTATCGGGATGCGCTCGTGTATTGGGATGCGCTCGTGTATCGGGATGCGCTCGTGTATCGGGGAGGGTCGCATGGCCGGGAGGGTCGCGGCGGTGAGCCGCAGCGCAACGCATTCACTGATCAAGGGTAATCAGACGATGATCCGGCTGCTCGAAGGGCTGGGTGTTGAGGACGACGCCCACGCGGGGATCACGGTCAAGCACCGCTCGCGTGTCGCGCGCGACCCGCACCAGCCCAATCTCCGCCAAGTCCACCTGATTCATGCCGAGCTTCACGAGGAGTTGCGTGGTTCCGGTTTCACGGTCCGCGCGGGGCAGATGGGGGAGAATATCACCACCCAGGGAATAGATCTGCTCGGCCTGCCGACTGGCGCGCGACTACGCCTGGGCGACGAGGCCATCATCGCGATCACCGGCCTGCGCAATCCCTGCACACACCTCGATCAGATCCAGACCGGCCTGATGGCGGCGGTGCTTGGCCGCGACGCGCAGGGCAACCTGATCCGCAAGGCTGGCGTCATGGCGGTGGTTGTTGCCAGCGGCCTGGTCCGGCCAGGCGACGCGGTCACCATCGAGTTGCCGCCGGCACCGCACCATCCACTTCAGCCCGTCTGAGCCAGCGGTATGGCGGCATTCCAGCGGCGCGGGTTAGGTCGGACGCCGGGCGCTGATCGTCACCCCACTCCGCCTCGCATTCTCTCGCATCGCCTCCTGAGAGGCCCGGCCATCCCGCATTGCATGGAAGCGACCCAAGGTGCTAGCATGGCGCTCAGGGATGCGCGGGTGCGGTGGGGGGGGCGCGGTGGTGGGGGCGCGGCGTCTAGTCGCACCGACAGCGCACGGCGAGATGGAGCGGAGCAGGCGATGCGAAAGCGGTGGCTTTCCAGGTGGCGGCCAGCGGAGCGACCACACATGAGAGAGGGAAGTGGCATGGCGGCACAGGGCAGATATGTGCTCGCGCTCGACCAGGGGACGACCAGTTCGCGCGCGATCCTCTTCGACCACGTGGGGAGGGCCATCGCCGCGCAAGGGCAGGAGTTTCCGCAGATCTTCCCCCAGCCGGGCTGGGTGGAGCATGATCCAGAGGCCATCTGGTCTTCACAGCTCGCCGTCGCCCAGGCGGTCGTGCGCCAGGCGGGCCTGGGCGGCGCCGACATCGCCGCCATCGGCATCACCAATCAGCGCGAGACGACGCTCGTCTGGGATCGCGCCACCGGCGCCCCCGTGATGAACGCCATCGTCTGGCAGGATCGCCGCACCGCCGCGCTCTGTGACCAGCTCAAGGCGGAAGGCTGGGAGCCACGCATCCGCGAGAAGACCGGGCTAGTCCTCGATGCCTATTTCTCTGGCACCAAGCTGGCGTGGATGCTCGACCACCTGCCTGGGCTGCGCGCGCGCGGCGCGCGCGGCGAGGTGCTCTTCGGCACGGTGGATAGCTACCTGATCTGGCGACTTTCCGGTGGGCGCGCGCACGTCACGGACTATTCGAACGCCTCGCGTACGTTGCTCTTCGACATCCACACGCTCACCTGGGATGAGGAGCTGCTGGCGCGGCTGGATATTCCCACGGCGATGCTGCCACAACCGCGCCAGAGCAGCGAGGTCTATGCCGAGACGGATGCCGCGCTCTTTGGCGTGCCCATTCCCATCGCCGGTGACGCGGGCGACCAGCAGGCTGCCACCTTTGGCCAGGCGTGCTTTGAGCCGGGCACCGCCAAGAATACCTATGGCACCGGCAGTTTCCTCTTGCTGAACACGGGCGAGCAGCCGCGGCGTTCCGCCAATGGCATGCTCACAACCATCGGCTGGGGCCTGGGCGGTCGGGTAACCTACTGCCTGGAAGGCAGCATCTTCATCACCGGCGCCGCGGTGCAATGGCTGCGCGACGCGCTGGGCATCATCAGCCAGGCCGATGAGACCGAGGCACTGGCGGCGTCGCTTCCTGATACCGGTGGCGTCTATCTCGTGCCCGCATTCGCCGGGTTGGGCGCGCCCTACTGGGACCCATACGCCCGCGGCGCGCTGGTTGGCCTCACCCGTGGGTCGGGTCGCGCCGAGATCGCCCGCGCCGCGCTGGAGGCGGCGTGCTATCAGACGCGCGATGTGGTCCAGGCGATGGCGGCTGATGCGGGCATCGCGCTCACGGAACTGCGCGTGGATGGTGGCATGGTCGTCAATAATTGGCTGATGCAGTTCCAGGCGGATATCCTCGACGTGACCGTGCAGCGCCCGCTGGTGGCGGAGACGAGCGCGCTTGGCGCCGCTTATCTCGCTGGGCTGGCCGTCGGCTACTGGAGCGGCCTAGAAGACGTGACGCGCAACTGGGCGGTAGATCGCGTCTTCACCCCCCACATGGAAGAGGAGCGGAGGACACGGCTCTACCACGGCTGGCAACGCGCGGTGGAGCGGGCACGAGCGTGGGCTGAGCCAGAAGGACACTAGCGGTGGACAGAGCTTTGCCGCGCGGCAGCTTCGACGAACGGCATGCGCGTGAGGAGCCACCGCGCGTGAACCGCCGCTGGCGCGCGGGTGTATAGAGTAATATGAACCGTAACCGAGTATGGCATCAGTCAGGTGCATGGCGCTAGCATGTGCATAAGCTCCGCGTGTCGCACGTCGGAGGGATGCGCACCCACGCGCTGAGAGGCGGGCTATGACCTACGCGCAGTTTCTGCTGCTCTTCCTCGTCCTCCCGCTCGCGGCGCTGGTCGCGCTGCTGCGCCGCCGCCTGCTGGATCGGCGCTACCTGGTCTTTACGGGGGCGCTCGTCCTGATTGCCCTGGCCTATATGGCCCCCTGGGATCACACCGCCGCCGTCTGGGGTCTCTGGACGTGGGCGCCGGGGCGGACGTGGGGCCTGCGTTGGTGGGCCGTCCCGCCGGAGGAGTATCTCTTCTGTGTGCTGGAGGCGATGCTGGCGGCCACCCTCACCTATGCGCTGCTGCTGTGGTGGGGAGACCGCGCCCCCCAGGCGCTAGGCGAGACAGCGCTCAGGACGGATGGAAAGGCGGCGGAATGAATCACTGGCCGTATCTCCCATTCCTGCTCATCTGGGCGCCACCAGTGATCGTCGTGCAATGGCTCGTCGGCGCACGCTACCTCTGGCGCGAGCGCCGCCGCTGGCCATGGATCGTCCTCAGTCTCGGCGCCTATTTCACGCTGGCCGACGCCGTGGCCATTCTGGCGGGCATCTGGCGTTTCGAACGCCGTTCGCTCGTAGGCCTCTTCCTCGGCCCAGTGCCGATCGAGGAGGTGCTCTTCTACCTGCTGACAGCGGCGATGGTGGTGCAGGGCTTCGTCATTGCTTGGGGTGTCTGGCCGGAGCGACGGGCGCTGGTCGCGCGCTGGCGCGCGCGCGCGGCTCGGCTGCGTCGGCGGCCCGCCAGCAAGGAAAACACGCTCCCGCGCCCGCAGCCGCGGCCCGCCGATTCGCGTGCGGGGAGGTCGCCCGATGTCTGATGAGGCGCGCACTCAGGCCGCCTTCACGCCACCGGGCGCCGCGCCAAAGGAGCCTCCTGGTGCGCGGCACCTGGCGCGGCGGCGCTACGAGGCGGGCGTCTGGTCGGTACCGCTGGCGCTGGCGCCATCCTTCCTCCTCGCGGCGTTGCTGGGCGTGCCGACACCGCTGGAGCCGTTGGTCGAGGCGGTCATGCAGCTCACGCCCGTCGCGCTGGCCAATGTCGTGCTCGAAGCGCTGGGCAACTTCGCGCGCACGGCGGCGCTGCTGGGCGCCATCGCGATCTGCCTGCCGGTCGGCGGGCTGATGGCCCTGGCCGCGCCTGATTCCCCCATCGACGCACCGGATGGGCAACAGAGCGACTCCCTGGCACTACGGCGCGCGCGCTGGGCCACGGTGGCGGCGCTGGCGCTAGGGGTGTCTGTGCCGCTGGCGCTCGGCTCAGCATATGCCTGGGAGGCCGTGAGTGCCCTGCTCGCTGGCGCGCTCTTCCTGCCAGCGCTGGTGCTCGTGCGGCGCGCCCAGGCGCGAATCGTCTATCCGATTCGCGCGGCGGCCCGCGCGGGTGACACGTCGCGTCGTGCGTTCCTGCGGCGCGCGGCGGGCAGTGTGGTGACGGTGGCCGGGGCGGTGGCGCTTGGCACCTTCGATCTGTGGTCTGGGGCGATCGGCGCGGTGGTGGGCCGAGGCGAGACGCTACGGCACCTCTTCGCCTTCACACCGCCCGCGCCGCGGCAGCCCGGCTTCCCCCTCGCGGGCGAGGAGCCAGAGGTCACACCGGTCGCGCGCTTCTACCGCATCAGCAAGAATGAGGCGGACCCTCAGATTCTGCCAGCGGAGTGGTCGCTGCGCGTCACTGGCGCGGTGAATCGCCCGCTCACCCTGAGCTACGCTGATCTGCTGGCGCTGCCTCGGGTGGATGCGTATGTCACGCTGCGCTGCGTAGATAATCCACCGGCGGGCCACCTGATGAGCAATGCGTACTGGTCGGGCGTCTCGCTGGCGGCGCTGCTGGAGCGCGCGGGTGCCCATGCCAGCGCGGTGGGGCTGGTGATGCGCGCGCCCGACGCCTATGACGAGATCGTGCCAATCGCGGAGGCGCGCGGCCCCACGGCGCTCCTGGCCTATGGCATGAACGGCGCGACGCTGCCCTGGAAGCACGGCGGTCCCGTGCGCGCGCTCGTGCCCGGCTTTTATGGCTTCAAGAACGTCAAGTGGGTGGAGGCGCTAGAGGTCGTCACCACCGCCACCACGGGCTATTGGGCGCGGCGCGGCTGGACGGCGAAGTACCTGCACAGCATCGCGCGCATTGATGTCTGGCACGCGCGTGCCGGTGGCCTAGAAGTGGGCGGCGTCGCCTTCACGGGCGCGCGGGGTGTCTCCGCTGTGCAGGTGCGGGTGGATGGCGGTGCGTGGCAACTCGCGCGGCTCAACGCGCCCGCGCTCGCGCTCGATGCCTGGGTGCAGTGGCGCGTCGAGTTGTCGCTCGCGCCTGGCCAGCACCAGCTCACCGCCCGCGTGATTGACGGGGGCGGCATTCCGCAGGATGCCGCTTCAACCAACATCTATCCCGACGGCTCGACCGGGCTGCACACGGTGACCGTGATGGTATAGGCGCGGCCTCACCATCCTGTCTGTCGTGGTAAGGGACGCCTGGTCTGGCCGACCGCGACCCAGTGCATTGGGTCGGGGCGCGGTCCAGTGCGCGATTGAGCATGAGGAGGCGGCAGTGACAGGGCAACTGGGTATGGGCGCGCTCTACGCGGCGGCCAGCCCCTGGGGGTTGGCCGGCATTGTCGGTGCGAGCGGCGCGGTCTCACTCGCGCACTACCGCGCGCTGCCCGCGCTGATCTCCGGCACGGGCGAGACGCCTGGGGAGTCTGTCGCTTGGCCGCGCGTCTCCATCGTCGTGCCCGCGCGCAATGAGGCCGCCAATCTCCCCACCCTCTTGCGCTCGCTGATGGCGCTAGACTATCGCGATTACGAGATCATCGTGGTAGACGACGACTCCACCGACGCTACCGGCCAGATCGCCACGGACTTCGCGCGTGAATCAGCCGGGCGGGTGCGCGTCGTGCGCGGCAGTGGCCCGGCCTCTGGCTGGACGGGTAAGAACTACGCCTGTCATCTTGGAGCGCAGGCGGCAACGGGCGCGTGGCTGCTCTTCACTGATGCCGATACCGAGCATGCGCCCGCGTCACTGCGGCTGGCGATGGGCGCGGCGCTGGCGGCTGGAGCCAGCGCACTCTCGCTCTTCACGCGCCAGCGCTGCCTCACTTTCTGGGAGCGGCTGCTGCTGCCGTTCGCTTACCAGCAATACTTCGTCGGTGTGCGCCCACGCGCGCTGGCTCGCCCTGGCCAGCCAGCCCTGGCCAACGGACAATACTTCCTCATCGCGCGCCAGGCATATGCTGTCGTTGGTGGCCACGGCGCGGTGGCGGCCAGCATCACCGATGATGTGGCGCTGGCGGGCGTACTCAAGCGCGGCGGCTATCCGCCACTGGTGCGCCGTGGCGAGGCGTTGGTGCGCGTGCGCATGTACGACAGCTTCGGTGCGCTGGCGGAGGGCTTCACCAAGAACTCGTTCCAATTCTTGCGTGAGCAGCGGGCGGGTGGGGCGCTAGTCGTGCTCAGCACGGCCTGCGCGGTTGGTGTGGTGCCAGCGCTGACGGGTGCGCTGCTCTCCGGCGCGCGGCTGGGGATCGCCGGCGCCCTCGCCGCCCTCGTCTTGCAGATCACACTACTCGCGCCGTGGGAGCGCGCCTTCGGCGTGCCGTTGCGCTATGCGCTGCTCGCGCCTGTGGCAGCGCTAACCTTTACCGGCATCGCGCTCTCTTCGGCGCTGCATGCGCTCACTCGACGGCCCGTGCGCTGGAAGGGGCGCGGCTATTCCGCCACCGCCCGCGCTGCCGTCGCCACGGCGAGTGGGCGGAGAGAGGAGCCGCTGCGTGTCGAGTGAGCCGACGAATGCCCGCCCCAGTGAGCCACCGAGCGCCCCTTCCCTCCCGATGGAAGTGGAACCAGGACCATCTCTGCCGCCGCCTCCGCGGGCGACGGCGGGTGTCGGGGCCGTTCCACCCCGGCCCACGCCGCTGCGCATCCTCCGCGCGCTGCTGCGTCCCACACCGGAGACACGTCCACCCGGCGTGCCGAAGCTGCGCTACCGCTTTCCGCTCTCCTGGCTGGTCCATATGGGGCGGGACCTGCTGTTCGCGCGCCCTCGCTCCTTCAAGGAGGATTGCGCCCTCGCGGTGCGCTGTCTGCCGCGCCCACCGCGCATCGAGGGGCAAGAGCACGTGCCAGCGCACGGCTCAGTGGTGCTGGTCGCCAACCACTACCAGCGGCGTGACCTGTGGATCGGATGGGTCGGTGGACTCCTCTGCACCGCGCTCTGGAGTGCGCGGCCTGAGATGGTCTGCCACTTCGTCGTCGAGGACCGTGCCGTGCTCGATGGCGCCTCCATCAATTGGACGCGCCCTATCTTCGCCCGCGTGGCGCGGGTGTGGGATCTCGTGCTGGTGACGCCTGCCGAGGCGCGTGACGCGAACGCGGATGGCTCGCGCCGCCGCGCGCTGCGCGATTGCCTGCGCCGACTTAGGCGCCCCGATGGTCGGCCCGTCTGCCTCTGCATCATGCCAGAGGGCATCAGTGGCGGCACGCGGGGGCTGATCGCGCCGGTGGCAGGGAGTGGGCGCTCGCTCTTGGCGCTGGCCAGCGCGGGTGCGCTGCTGCTGCCCGCCGCTGTCTGGGAGGATGCCGATGGCGCGTTGCATGCCCGGTTCGGTCCCGCGTGGCGGCCCGCCATCCCACCAGGGATGGTGCCCGCCGCGTACGATGGCTGGGCCGGGGATGACGCCATGCGCCGTATCGCGGCGCTGCTGCCAGAAACCTTCCGCGGCGTCTACGCCGACGCGCGGGACCCCAACGCGCGGGACCCCAACGCGCGGGACCCCAACGCGCGGGACCCCAACGCGCCGCAACCGTGAGCATGGGCTGGCATGTATGCGCGCGCATCAGCCAGGGCATATGATGTACCATTACGCAAGGCCGTTGGCAGCGCCGCCCCGCTGTCACGCACACACCACGCAAGGAAACGCGCTCAGGCGCTCAGACCCTCAGGCACTCTAGGAGGATGTATGAATGGAACCGTCTTGCTTTCCATTAGCATTCCCGTGGTGGCCCTACTTGCCGGTGGGGCCATCGCCACCGTGCGCGCGCCAAGCGCGAACCTGCGGAGTATCATCCGGCACTTTACGGCGGGCGTGATCTTCGCCGCCGCGGGGGCTGAAGTGCTGCCAGACTTGCTGCATACGCGCGGGACCGCTTCCGCCATCCGCGTTGTGATCGGCGTCGCGCTTGGCGTTGTCGTGATGATTGCCATCCGTGAACTCGCGGAGCGGATCAAGCGCCAGGG
>JADMIN010000817.1 GCA_015478575.1 Ktedonobacterales bacterium
CCGCCATACCAGCTTCAGAGGCGATCAGCACGCCATTGCGCACCGTGCCGATGGCGCCGAGCCACGGCTCATAACCCAACAGCAGGCTCGCCATCGCGCCGTTGCCCTTGGTCAGCGTCAGGAAGGCGTTGCGGAAGCCGATCAGGCCCCGCGTCGGAATGTCATACTCCAATCGCACGTTGCCCTGGCCGTCATAGGTCATATTCACCATGCGCGCCTTGCGCCCCGCCAGATTCTCGCTCACCGCGCCGATATACTCCTCGCGCGTGTCAATCACCAGGCGCTCGATCGGCTCGACGACCACACCGTTCCGCTCGCGGGTGATGACCTCAGGCCGCGAGACTTGCAGTTCATAGCCCTCGCGGCGGATCGTCTCGATCAGCACCGCCAAGTGCAACTCACCGCGCCCCGAGACGATGAACTCATCTGGGGTCGTACCATCTTCCACGCGCAGACTGACGTTCGTCTCCAGCTCCCGATAGAGCCGCGAGCGCAACTGACGTGATGTGCTCCACTTGCCCTCGCGCCCAGCGAAGGGGCTGGTATTGACGCCGAAGGTCATTTTCAGTGTCGGCTCTTCGATGGCGATGGCCGGCAGCGCCTCGGGCGTCTCCGCGTCGGTCAGCGTCTCGCTGATGTTGGCGTCGGCCACCCCCGTCAGCGCCACGATGTCGCCCGCGCTCGCCTCAGCCGTCTCCAGCCGCCCCAAGCCCTGATAGGTGAAGACCAACCCGATGCGCTCCCGCGTTTGTATGCCCTCGCGCGTGATGTGCGCCACCGCCATGCCAGGACGCACGCGCCCACGGGTGATACGCCCAATAGCATATTTGCCCTTGTAGTCATCGTAGTCCAGCGCGGTGACGAGCAACTGAAATGGCCCATCCTCATCCACTACCGGCGCGGGCACATACCGCAAGATCGCCTCGAAGAGCGGCACGAGGTCCATATTCGTGTCAGTGGGCGCGTAGCGCGCGATGCCCTCACGCGCGATGGCATAGAGCACCGGGAAGTCCAACTGCTCGTCATGGGTGGCCAACTCCAGAAAGAGGTCCTGCGTCCAGGTAAAGACCTGCGCCGCCCGCGCGTCGCGCCGGTCAATCTTATTGATGACCAGAATCGGCTTCAGCCCTAGCTCCAGCGCCTTCTTCAACACAAAGCGCGTCTGGGGCATCGGCCCCTCGACCGCATCCACCAACAGCAGACAGCCATCGGCCATGTTGAGCACACGCTCGACCTCGCCGCCGAAATCGGCATGGCCTGGCGTGTCAATGATATTGATCTTGACACCACGGTAGGCGATAGCCGTATTTTTGGAAAGGATCGTAATGCCCCGCTCGCGCTCCAGTTCATTCGAGTCCATAATCAGTTCGCCGACCTGCTGATTCTCGCGGAAGATTTTGCTCTGCTTGAGCAGCCCATCCACGAGCGTGGTCTTGCCGTGGTCTACGTG
>JADMIN010000095.1 GCA_015478575.1 Ktedonobacterales bacterium
GGTGACTTGGACGTATCAGATCGAGGAAGCGGGCGCTTAGCGGAGAGCGAGCGCAGATCGCGCGGCGCCTTGACGTGGGCCGCGCATGTGGTGTATGCTGCCGAGGCGAGTGCTATGCGCACGCGCCTAGGTGGGTAGCTCAATTGGCAGAGCAGCGGTCTCCAAAACCGCAGGTTGCAGGTTCGATTCCTGTCCCACCTGCCCAGTCCTCTCCCCGCGTCACACCAGACACACAGCATTTCGGTTTTGCCCGTTTACGGCAACCCGCGATTTTTCGCCTGCCTCAGTACGGTTGGTCTATAACAGTTGATCTGACAGCGAACGCTAGCAGGCGCTAGCAGGCACAACGTGACCAACCGTTTCCACCCACCTCACCAACCCGCGGCACGCGAGCGCTGACCGCGCCGCCCGCGGCGAAGCCGACGACGGTGAACCAGTGCTCTAGTCGCAGCGTGCGCCGGGCATAGGGTGCAGCGCTATCGTCGCGCCCATGCCGGTTTGCCCTGCCGCCTGCATAGGCCGGGTCGCGATCGCGCGACGGCGTGGGCTACGTCCCTGCTCCGGGCACATCCAGCGATGGTCCGCCAGTCGCTGGCCGCACGGGGCATCCGCACGGGGCGTACCGCACGCGATTCCCACCACCTGCCTGGAACGCGCGACGCGCTACCGTACGGCACGGGCTTTCGCCTAACGTGCTGCGCATGAGCGGCGCTCATGCGCGATGGGACAAGTCTAGCTCACGGCGTCCGCTCGATGCGCTTGTTGGGAAGTGCTGGCGCCCCGACGCGCTCTCAGCAGTCGAACACCGACCAGCAGATGTCGTTCCGCAACCGCTGGTCATCGAGGACGAGCTCGCGAATCGCCTCCGGGAGCTGGTCGCGCTGCCACCGGCACTCGCGTTGCCCTGCGCTCTCGCCCTCTCCTTCCAGCGCGGCGGCACGTGCGGCCTTGATCGCATAGGCGGCCGCACCGAGCTCGTGCGCGGCGACGTGTGCGACGACCGCGGCCTGGCCGGCAGCGTACGCGGCGTGGCGTGCTGCCCCACTCAGGTCTCTGGCC
This sequence comes from Ktedonobacterales bacterium, assembly GCA_015478575.1. Taxonomy (GTDB): domain Bacteria; phylum Chloroflexota; class Ktedonobacteria; order Ktedonobacterales; family JADMIN01; genus JADMIN01. The sequence goes on from JADMIN010000095.1 coordinate 1,060, forward strand.
GCGGCCATTGCATGACCGCCCGCCGTGCGAGCCTGGGACATCGTGATCTCGCCACGCACCCAGGCGCGGGCCTGCTCGATCGCCTGACGCGGTCGCGGGTCCTCAGGCCGAGCCGACTCGAAGAGGTCAAGGACGTGCTCCGCGCACGATGCCGCCCACAGGGCAAGGAGCTGGTGATCCGAATCGGTGAGGGTCCCACCGCGGCGGATCGTCACGAAACGAGGGTCGCGGTCTTTCGGGAGGATCACACCCAGCACCCCTTCTGCTCGCATCTGCTCAACGGCCAGCGCTCAGCGGCCGACGGCCGGCTGAAAAATCCTTTACAGACCGTCACGGCTGGCCGCACAAAAGGAACCCACAAATCGCCCGCTGTAAAGCCGGTCAGATGAAGCGCGATGTTAGGCGCGTTGGCTATGCTTGACGGAGAGCCGTGTAGGGCTGCCGCATGGCCCACGCCCATCTACCAGTGTAGCATCCGCGGCAGCGGCTGTCCCGGGCGTACGAGCCGCCAGATGGCCATTGGCTCGACAACCAGCGACCACCAGATAGAGCCATCCAGCAGGTCTTCACCGCCGCCGATCGCATCCTCCGCGCCGGCAGAATGGCGGGTTCCGCCGCGCCCAATTCTGCCCCCAACCAGGACGAATAATCCGATCTGCTAGGTAACTTGCTATCCACGAGAAATGTGAGGAAATGTGGGATTTCAAGCCATCTCACCGAAGGAAGCTGGCGGCTGATGATTGGGTCCCCAAAACCGCAGGTCGCAGGTTCGATTCCTGTCCCACCCGCCCAGCCTCTTCAGGCCCCTCAGTCCTGATAACATGGGCGCTCAGAGCCTCTCACTCCTCTTACTCGCGCCGCCGCTAGATGGCCATCTCTCTGCCGTTTGACCCTACCCGGGGCTAAAAGTGCCCGATCAGCCCTCGCATACAGCGCCTCGAGGAACGTCCCCACCTGCGCGCGTGAGAGTACCCACATGGTACGCCGCGCAGCCTTCGGCGGCGTCACGTTATCACACATGTTGATGGCGACGAGGTTGAAGCGGCGCGCGCGTCCTCGAGGAGCGTGTGCGGCACGGTATGCGCCCGTAGGACGGTGGGAGCGCCTACCCGCCGCGTGCGCTTGCCCGTGATAGCCGCGCCACTCCCCGCCTGGGCAGGCTATCTCGCCTACCCAGGCGACAATGGGAACGATTTTCGCCCGTATACCCTGACCACCGAACTGACAGCACCTACTCGGTGTCTGCCTCACCATCCTGGGGGGTGGTGTCGTCTGGGGTGGTGTCGTCGCCCACCAGCGGCGGCTGCAACGCGCGCTGCCGCTCCTGGCGCAGTTGCTTGTAGTTGATGGGCGAGACGACCGGCTTTCCCAGCCGTGCCTCGATGTCTCGGCGCGCCGCACCGCCCACCTCCCCAGCTTCACGCGCGTCACGCCGCAACTCGCCGAAGCCCTGGCTCTCGCGCTCCTGGTGCATCTCGGTGGCCGTCACTTCGGCGAGCGAGGTGAGCACCAACTCCAGCGGCGTCATCGAATCGCGCAGATTCGCCGATTTCGAGAGGTGCTTGAACTGGCGATGCTCCGCGGTGGTCTTTTCGAAGGTCCCACGCGAGAGCGTATCCGTGAGCAGGGCAAACTCGCGCCCTTCCTCGGCGCCGCGCTCGCATACCACCAAGCCGATCGCTCTTGACAGGATCACCCGCATAATGGCCGAGCCAGAGTGCGATCACGGTGAGGTCGACGCCGGCGTGGAGCAGTCGCATCGCGGCGCTGTGGCGCAGGACGTGCGCGGTGACCGTCTTGTCGGCGAGTGTGGGCGCCTTCGCGCTGGCGATCGCGGTGTATTTGGCGAGGCGGTGCTCGAGCGCGTCGCGGGACAGGCGCGCTCCGTGGCGGGTCGGGAACAGCGGGTCGGTCGGATCGCCTTGGCGTTCGGTGATCCAGGCGTCGCTGTAGCCGAGGCGCTGGTATTCCTTGCGCAGGCGCTCGGCGGCCAGCGCGGGATCTTCCATCTCTTGGAGGCGCTCAGTCCCGACGCGGGCCAGCCATTGCTTGAATGGCTCGGCTTTGGGGCTAGGAACCGATTGGATGATGCGCAGCAGGGTCTCCGTGTCAGCGCAATCGGTCTCACGGAGCTTGCCGTCAGGCGAGCGGAGTTTCAACTGCACGATTTTTGCGTGCGGTTCGGCAAATCCCTCATCCTGTGCCAGTTTGCGCTTGAGGTCACTCCAGTAGTTACGCGGGATCTTGGCATCGGTCAGGAAGCCGATCACGTCAATCACGCTGTAGAACCACTGGCCATCATGCCACACGCGGCGGATGTGCTCTGCCGCCTGCTCATCGAAGATGGCGGGTGCGCGGTCGTCTGCCATGCGATGTTCGCTCCTCTCTGCTCCGCTTCGGCTAGCGGGCGTGCTCATGACAGGCCAAGTCGCTCGGTCACGCTCTGGTGTTTGCCTGGGTGGGATCCTCGCGGACCAATTGCTCGCGCGTGACGTTGAGCGCCGTGGCGAGCTTGGCAATAGTGGCCGTGGTTGCGGGGGCGCCATTCTCTACGCGAATCAAGGTCGTCTTAGCGACGCCGCTCAATTCTTGCAGCTCGCGCTGCGAAAGCACCCGGTAGGCTCGCCAGGCGCGCAGATACGGCAGCGGCATAAGCACACGTGACTTTCCGTTCGGCATAGGTCCTCTTTCGCTGATGGGTCGTCGCGGGCCTACCCCGCTCCTCTCTCGAGTATAGCATGACGCACACTATCACGCAACCGCCATAGGTACTACATCACATATCTTATTGACACCTAGCACCGTCTGGAGTGCCATAAAGATATCATGAACTACCGCACTAACGCGCAATGGAAAGAGGGCGATTGACATGGCGACGAATCAGCAAGAGACCCTAGAGCTTGAGCGGGCGATTGACCGCGCTCCATGAGCGCATCCGCATCATGGGCCGGGGCACGCGCAAGAGCGACGGCATACCCGCCGGGACACTCCGCCGTGTGTCCAGGCGTTTGCCCCCTTCGCTCCCCACCTCGGCCAGCCCGCCAATGCGTCTCCTGTGTGATCTCGCTCACACTCCGCTCGCGTCATGTAATGATTCCGGCACACGCGGCGTGTTATGTCGTAGAGAGAGGTGCTCTGCCTCTCCATCACCTCTACTCGCGCAAAGGATGGGTCGTATGATTCTCCGCCATTTCGCTATGCGCCGTGCCACGCTCGTTGGGCCGCTCGCGCTGGCCCTCAGCGTGGCGTTCACCGCCGCGCCGGTTGGGGCGGCACCTCGCATCACCACCGCCCCCACGGCGCGCGCGGCCACGGTCACGCCCACTGAAATCAGCAAGGTCGTCCTCGATGAGGAGAGCATTGATGGACCCTCCCTCTGGTCCATCGCCGCCTACGAGCCAGAGCCGGTGCCCAATGCGCCGTTCGCCGCCATCGGCTGGACGGGCACCGATCCCGCGCACAGCCTCAATGTCATGCTCTCGCGCGATGGCCAGAGCTTCGACCGCAAACTCACCCTCGCTGAATCCTCGCTCTATCGCCCCAGCGTCATCGTGGTGCGACAGAACAACGCGAACCTCGTCATCGTCGCCTGGACGGGTACCGACCCCAACCGCTCGCTCAACATCCTCTATGATGCCTACGGCACGCGCCGCAAAGTGACGATTGATGACAGCAGCGGCGCCGCCCCAAGTCTCGCCTTTGCCTTTGGACAGGTCTGGCTGGCCTGGGCCGGCACGGACCCCAACCAGTCGCTCAATGTGCGGGCGATGGGCACGCAGGGCCTCACCCCCGGCACGAAGACCATCCTCAGCCAGTATCACGCTACCGGCCGCCCATCGCTCATCGCCAACACCCGCGACCACCTGCTGATGCTGACATGGTCGTATGCCGAGGCGCCCCATTATATCAACTTCGCCATCTCGCCCAATGGCGCGAGCTGGTCTACGCCACTTCCAGCTCCAGCGCCACAGACCAGCTTCGTCGGCCCCGATATCCTGGCCCTCAACCCACCGCCCGCCGTTGGCACGCCAGGCTACTTCTGGGCATGGACGGGGACTGATCCGCTGCGATCACTGAACCTGGCTACCTCTGAGCAGTACAGCAACTGGCCCGCGCCCATCACGACGATCGCTGAGCAGGCGCTCGGCGGCCCGTCGCTGGGCTACGTTGGTGTTCCCGGGCGCGTCTTGCTGGCCTGGACCGGCACCGATCCCCTTCACCATATGAACCTAGGCATCTTCCAGGTGGCATGAGCCACCGCGTCCATCAGCCACCGCGTCCATCAGCCACCGCGTCCATCAGCCACCGCGTCCATCGCCCCCTTTCTAAGGACGGGAAGGGCGGCGAGGCTGCTACTTGAGGATGTGCTGTGCCACCACCAGCTTCTGGATCTGGTTCGTGCCCTCATAGATCTGTGTGATCTTGGCGTCGCGGAAGAGCTTTTCCACGGGGTACTCGCGGATGTAGCCATAGCCACCGAAGATCTGCACCGCGTCGGTGGTGACCTCCATCGCCACATCGGAGGCGAAGTTCTTGGCCATACTGCTCTCGTACAGGAAGGGGCGCCCCGTCTCCGTGACTCTGGCGGACCACCAGGTCATCAGTCGCGCCGCCTGCACTTTGGTGGCCATGTCAGCCAGCAGAAACTGAATGCCCTGGTTGGCGGCGATGGGCTTGCCAAACTGGACCCGCTCCTTGGCGTAGTCGCGCGCGTGTTCGTAGCCAGCGCGAGCGATACCCAGCGCGATCGCGGCGACCATCGGGCGAGAGCGATCGAGCATGGTCATGGCCAGCTTGAAGCCACCCCCTTCCTCGCCCAGCCGATTCTCCACCGGCACGCGCACCTCATCGAGCAGCACCTCGCCCGTATGCGAGCAGCGGATGCCGAGCTTCTTCTCTTTCTTGCCGCCCGTGAGGCCGGGCGTGTCGCCGGGGACGATGAAGGCGGTGATGCCGCGGTGGCCGAGTGTACGGTCCACCGTCGCAAAGATGACATAGAGATCGGCGATGCCGCCGTTGGTGATAAAGCGCTTGGCGCCGTTGAGGAGGTAGACATCGCCCTCGCGGCGGGCGGTGGTGGTCATGGCGGCAACATCCGAGCCAGCGCTCGGCTCGGTCAGCGCCAGCGCGCAGAGGCCGTTCCGCTCAACGATCGGTTTGAGCAAGCGCCGTTTCTGCTCATCGGTGCCCGCCAGCAGGAGGGGAATGCTGGCGAGGTGCGTGCCGCCGAGCACGGTGGCGACACCGGCGCAGCCCCAGGCGAGTTCCTCGGTGATGATGCAGTTGGTCAGCTCGTCGGTAATGCCCAGCCCCCCCAATTCCTCAGGAAACGCAAAGGTCGTCAGCCCCAGTTCGCCGGCCTTGCGCACCAGATCCCAAGGGAACTCCTCATGTTCATCCAACTCAGCGGCCACTGGGCGGATCTCTTGCTCGGCGAAGGTGTGCGCTAGCTCTCGCATTGCCTGCTGCTCGTCGGTGAGAGTAAAGTCAATCATCGTGCCTCTCCTCCTCAGGTGGTGAACGCTCAGATGGAAACTGCCAGGCGGGGATGCCCCACTCTTCACCCGCTCCGCGACCGGCCACGCCAGCGGCATCCGCATCTGAGGCGTCATGCGCGCTATTCCGCCTTGCGAAAGAGCGGCAGCGGATTCGCGGGATCCGCGTTCTCGATGAGCACATCGGCGCGCTCGCGTGGATGGACAGCCGCGAAGTAGAGCCGCTGCCCCGGTAGGTAGCGTTCTCGGTACCGCGCTTCCACCACCTCAGCCGAACCGAAGAGGGCCACATCGCGGCACACGGCGCGCTCCACCGCCACCTCGAAGGGCACATCTACGACGATGCGGTACTCCCAGAGATCGCGTAACTCGGGGCGCAGCAGAAAGACACCATCCATCACCAGCACCGCATCCGCCGCCGCCACCTCGTCTGGCGCCAGCAGTGGGCGATCCGCCCGGAAGTCGAAGACGGCCCGGCGATAGCGCCGCGAACCCGTCGGCCCGAGCGGGAGGAGGAGGGCCTCGCGCAGCGCGGAGGAGTCGAACGCATCCAGGTAGTAGCCCTCAGGTGAGGTCGCCCCGCGCCGATAGCGCTCGACCCGCGGTCGGTGAAACCCGTCTATGGAGGCGCGAATAACCGACCGCCCGCGCGCCATAAGCGGCGACACCAACTCGTCGGCAAGCGTGGTCTTGCCAGCGGCGTCAATCCCATCCACCGCCACACGTGGCGGATGCGCGCGCGGGAGGGCGACGATGCGGTCGGCGAGTTGGTCGAGCATTTCCCGGCGTCTCACCGTTCCCTCCTCCCCCAACGGGCCGTCACCACATAGCTCCCATGCCACTGCCACAACGAGGCGAAGGCGCCAGCCGATGGCGCGGGCAGCGGTGGCGAGATGGCCGCCGCGAGCCGCACAGTCTGACACCACCGCAAGACCCGCTCTCACCCCTCGCGGCTCACCCCTCGCGCCAGCGCAACCGGGGCAGCACCACGCGCGCGTAGCCCTCGATAAAGGCCTCCTGGTTTCGCCCCACGTTGTGGACGTAGACGTCATCAAAGCCCAGATCAATGAAGTGCTGGATGTGCGCGCGGTGCTCTTCTAGGTCAGCGGACATCAGCACCCGCCCCGCGAAGTCCTCGGGATGGACGATCTTGGCCATCGCCGCGAAGTCCTCCGGGTTGCGGATATCCGCCTTGGGGAAGGCCATGCCGCCGTTGGGCCACTCGCGCACCGCCTGGGCCACCGCCTCCTCATGGCTCGGCGCCCACGAGACGTGGAGCTGGAGCATACGCGGCATGCGCATGGGATCCTTACCCGCCGTGCGCGCGCCCTTCTCGAAGCGCTCTAGCAG
>JADMIN010000096.1 GCA_015478575.1 Ktedonobacterales bacterium
TCCATGCTCATGGCCCATTCCTCTCTATATGGCCGCATCCCTCTCCAGCGGCCAGGCACCCGCGCACCGCCGCGCGCGCACCGCCACGCCAGCCGCTCATTCGCCGACCATCGCGGCGAGCTTCTCAGCCTGATCAGAAGAGATCAGCGCGTCAATCATCGGGTCCAGCTCGCCACTGAGGATGCCAGGCAGATTGTGCAGTGTCAGGTTGATGCGGTGGTCGGTCACACGGTCCTGCGGGAAGTTATAGGTGCGGATCTTCTCGCTGCGGTCACCCGTCCGCACCTGCAAGCGCCGCGCCGCCCCCTGCTCCGCCGCGCGCTTCTGCTGCTCCATATCCCACAGACGCGAGCGTAACACACCGAGGGCCTTGGCCTTGTTCTTGAGTTGGGATTTCTCATCCTGGCAGGTGACCACTAGCCCCGTCGGCAGATGCGTGAGGCGCACGGCGGAATCAGTCGTGTTCACGCTCTGGCCGCCGTGGCCGGTGGAACGGTAGACATCCACGCGGATATCCTCCGGGCGAATCTCGACCTCGATCTCCTCGGCTTCGGGCAAGACAATCACCTTGGCGGTGGAGGTGTGGATGCGCCCCTGCGACTCCGTCGTGGGCACGCGCTGCACACGGTGGGTGCCGCCCTCATATTTGAGGCGCGCATACGCGCCGCGCCCCCGCACCTCGAAGACCGCCTCTTTATAGCCCCCGATACCACTCTCATTCGTATCCAGCACCTCGACACTCCAGCGCTTCTCGTCGGCGTAGCGCAGGTACATACGCACGAGATCCGCCGCGAAGAGGCCCGCCTCATCGCCGCCCGCGCCAGCCTGCACCGTCACGATGGCGTTGCGGTCGTCCATGATGTCCTTGGGGAGCAGGGCGACGCGCACCGCGCCCGCCAGCTCGGACTCCTGAGCGCGCAACCGCTCTAGCTCCTCGTAGGCGAGCGCGCGCATCTCATCATCCAGCCCCTCACTCAGCATCTGCTCGGTGTCGCTGATCTGCTGGCGGGTGGACTTGAGCGCCTGGTACTGCCGGACGACATCACTCAGGCTGGCATATTCACGCCCATACTTCTGGCGCAGCACAGGATCACTGGTGGTCTCTGGCTGGGCCATCAGATGGCTCAACTCTTCATAGCGCACTTCGAGCGCACTGAGTTTGCGGTCGAGGTCGAGGGTATTCGTCGCGGACATATAGATAGTACCTTCCTGTCTCTCTAGCCATTCTAGCCATTCTCAGGGCGAAATGGCAGGGACCCGTCCCCGACGCTCGCACCGGGCCGTGGGTGAACCGGACTGTGCGTGAACCGGACTGTGCGTGAACTGGGCACAGCGACGCCCCATCCCTCCAGCGCCGCTAGATCGGAAGGATGGGGCGTGCGGCGCGGCAGCTAATGCTCGCGCTCCGTCTCATGCGTATCGCGCCGCGCTTGCAGCAGCGAGAGCAACAGCATCCCCAGCAGTGAGCCGATCAACACGATTTCCATTGTGCTCAAGCGTATGCGTCCACGCTGGCTCATGCTCTTCACCCTTCCACTTCGCGCGCCCTCATCGAGGCTACCAGGTCACCCGCGGGCGTCTCTCCCGCGCTGCCGGTATAGTACACCCATAGTATACGCCAAAACGCGATCGTCCCCCATGCTCCCCCCATGCGCCGGGTGCGCGGCAAGCGCCTGATGCGGCGCCCTCGCGCGTCACGCGATCCCCGCTCCCGCCACGCGAAAGCACCTATGCCACCCATGGCCTTGACACGCGCTAAGTTTAGTGCTAAATTTACTTATGGCAGTTACTTCTGAATTGGAAGCTAGGCCATGGGCCTGGCGCGCGTGGCCTCAGCGCCACACCGTTACCCGATGGCCACACAGAGCACCGTAGAAGCACAGAGCACAGAATCCGGAAGAACCGGAAGAAACAGGAGCGCAAGACGATGATATGGACCATTGATACCGCGCACACGCAGATCGAGTTTTCCGTGAAGCACATGATGATCGCGACAGCGAAGGGGCGCTTCAACCGCTTCAGCGGCACCCTCGACCTGGACGCGCGCAACCCAGCGAACACCTCAGTCAACGTCACCATCGAGGCCGCCAGCGTGGACACCAACAATGACATGCGCGACAACCACCTGCGCAGCCCCGATTTCTTCGATGTCGCCCGCTACCCCACCATCACCTACGTCAGCCGCAAAGTCGAGCCACGCGGCCAGGACCGCTACCAGGTCCTAGGCGACCTGACGCTGCACGGCGTCACACGCGAGGTGCCGCTGGAGGTAACGGTCGAGGGACCCATCAAGGACATACGCGGCAGCCAGCGGGCCGCCTTCTCCATCCGCGGGGAGATCAATCGCAAGGACTACGGCCTCACCTATAACGCGACGCTAGAGACGGGCGGCGTCGTCGTGAGCGAAAAGGTCAACCTCGTGATCGAGGCCCAAGCGGTCGAGGCGGTGACCGAGGCGGCCTCCGTCTAGACCTATCGCGCTTCCCCAGCGATTCGTAGGCGCACCATGACAGACGCGCCAATACACGAGGGCACGAGCGGGCCGGATGTGGTATACTACCATCTGCGCGCGAATGGCCAACTTCTAGCGGGCCACGAGACGATTGCGCGAGCAGAGGAGAGAAGACACTATGGCAAAGAAGGGCGAACTGTCCAAAACGGCGCGCGCCTCGATGGGGCAGCGCGACGATAAAGATTTCCTCACCAGCCGCGTCTGCGCGAAGTGCGGCGAGGCCATCAACCTCAAGGAGTTGCTGCCGGTCAAAGTCCTAGGGCAGGGCATGGCTTACTATCATAAGAGCCACTATACCGTCGCCTGAGTAGGGGCGTGGTTAGGGTGGCGAGCGCGGGCAGGCCCGCGCGTATGAGGCCCTCGTGCCAGCACGAGGGCCTTTCTCTTGGCACAATGTGTGATGTGCATCTTACACGTTTCATCGGGATAGATTGCCGTTCGCGTGAAGGTATGCTAGTATTCTTATTGAGAACTTATCCTCATCTCAGGTTGGGAGGCCGAACTCGTGCTTGGATTGCCTCACCGCGCGCAGGTGCCCCACGCTCCCCCGCCAGACCCAGCGGCGCCCGGTCGCGCCGCGCGCGGGCGCATGTCCTCCGCGTTGCGCTACCGCAATTATCGGCTCTTCTGGACCGGCCAGCTCATCTCCGTCACCGGCACCTTCATGCAGAGCACCGCACAGCAATGGCTCGTGCTCACCCTCTCCTCCAACCCGCTTGATCTCGGCATCGTCGGCGCGCTCCAGTTCGGCCCCCTGCTCGTGCTGGCACCCTTCGGTGGCGCCATCGCCGACCGCTTATCCAGGCGCAGAGTCCTGATGCTCACCCAGGCGTCAGCGGGGATACTGGCGTCCGCGCTCTTCCTGCTCACGGCTACCCACCTGGTCCAGATCTGGCATGTCTTCCTGCTCGCGTTGCTGCTCGGCTTCGTCAACGCGGTGGATATGCCAACGCGCCAGGCCTTCGTCAGCGAGATGGTGCCGCCAAAAAGTCTGCTCAACGCCGTCTCACTCAACTCGGCGCAGTTCAATGCCTCACGCATCGTCGGCCCAGGCGTGGCCGGCGCGATGATCGCACTGCTCGGCATACCGATCCTCTTCCTACTGAACGCCCTCAGCTATGTGGCCGTCATCGTGGGCCTGATCCTGATGCGACCCGCCGATCTCATGCCCGTGCCCCGCTCGGCGGCGACCCACGGCATCGCCCGCCTGCGCGCGATCGGCGAGGGCGCGGGCTTCGTGCTGCGCACGCCGATTGTGGCGATCACCTTCATCATGGTGACGGTGGTCGGCATCTTCGGCTTCAACTTCAACGTCCTGCTGCCGCTCGAGGCGACGCGCGGGCTGCATGCCGGATCGGCGATCTTTGGTCTGCTCAGTTCGGCGATGGGGGTCGGCGCGCTCAGTGGCGCGCTGCTCCTGGCGCGCCGCGCCAGCGCACCCACCAATCGGCTCCTGGTGGGCATGGCCCTCTCCTTCGGCATCCTCGAGACCTCCATCGCGCTCACCGGCTGGGTGCCAGCGGCGATCGCGCTGCCGATCACGATGGCGCTCTTCGCCACCACCGGCTTCTTCATGAGTTCGTTCTCCGCCGCGGCGAATACGCGCGTGCAGCTCTCCAGCCCGCCGGAGTTGCGTGGGCGCGTCATGAGCGTCTACATGATGGTCTTCGCGGGCACAACCCCCATTGGCAATCTGTTGGTCAGCGGGGTGGCCGGGGCGGTGGGCGTCTCGTTCAGCTTCATCGTCGGCGGCGTGCCCTGCATCCTGGCGGCGCTGGTCTCGGCGGCGCTCTGGCGGCGGCGGGCGCGCGCACCCCATCCAGGGCAGCCGCACTAGCCCACTCCGCCGCCGCGCGCCAGCGGAGCCGAGGCGCCCCCGATGGCGCTGCCGGATCTCGCCGAGGCGCCCCCGATGGCGCTGCCCGTTCCGCCCGATGTCGTGCTCGCCAGCGATTCCCGTGGCGGCCTCTCCTCATCCTCACAGATGCCACGGTCCGCGCCCGGTCATCCTACGCCACACCCCCGCGCCGCCGAAGCGCAATAAGCGCCCTGGCGCGTCTGCCCCCCTAGAAGAGCACACCTTCAGTCGCGATGCGCCACACTCCGCTGGCCCATCCGTCTCGCGTGGCCCATCCGTCTCGCGGGCGGCCCTCCTGACGGAGGGAGCGGAGGCCAGGAGGCGACCGAGGCCATTGGCATCCTGCCCGGCTACCGGGGAGTCAGCGTCCATGACAACTGGGCCAGGTACCGCACGTACCAGCCGTGCCGCCATACCCTCTGCGACATCCACCATCTGCGCGAGCTCACCTTCCTGGAAGAGCCGTACCACCAAGGCTGGGCCACGGACCTCAAGGACCTGTTACGAGAGATGAAGGTCGCGACCAAGCAGGCTCGCGCACAGGGACCAGCGCAGTTGGACAAGGCCACGCAGGCCGCCTTCACCGCGCGTTACAAGGCCTTGCTAGCAATCGGGCTAGCGGCCAATCCCCCTCCCGAGGACCTCGGTCCGCGCCGGCGCGGTCGTCGCAAGCAGACCCCAGCCCGCAACCTCTTGGAGCGGCTCTGGCTGGGGCAGGCGCAGGTCTTGGCCTGCCTCGATGACTTGCGCATTCCCTTTGATAACAACCAGGCAGAGCGCGATCTACGCCCGCTGAAGGTGCGGCGGAACGTCTCCGGCTGTTTCCGCGGCGATCCCGGAGCCGCGGCGTTCGCCCGGCTCCGCGGCTATCTCGCCACTTTGCGCAAACAGGGCCAGGCACTCCTGTCGGCCCTCCAGATGGTCTTCGCTGGCCAGCCGCTCTATCCGGCCTTGGGCTGATCTGCTACGATTATGGGGGGTATCACCTGACCTCCCACCGCACCTAACGACCTATATGCCTGGATGTTGTGTTCCAGAGTTCAGACATAGTAACTAGCGTGAAGGGAAGGGTCCACTATGCTGTTACACGACGTTTGTGCTGGACGTAGTACATATGCGAGGTGGGCACAGGGATGGCATGCGCATCGAGTATGCGTAGGGTTATTTTGCTGCTCGGTGAGCATTCTCTTCATATCGCTGGTGGGCGGGTGCTCGCCCGCAAGCGGAAGTAGGAGCTCAAGCGCTAGCCCGTCGAGAACCATGTCCGTTCCTCCCTCAGCTACTGCTACTGCCACTCCACCACCGCTTGGAGTTGTGCCCACCGATTGTCCGAGGAGCGCTCCGCCTCAGCAAATCGCGCATAGTATTGCGCCTGCGCAGGGCAAATCGCCGGTATAGGCCATTTTGCCGCGAATTGTTCGCCTCAATCCGCGAGCATATGCCATGCATGGCTGGGTCTGGAAAGTGGTATGGGAGGTAGGGCCAAATTATCGGCAGTCCGTAATGTTACGAGGAGGCAATGTATACACTGGCGTCCCTCTCTGGTTCAACTTTGATCTAAACGGAGCCGATACGCTTAATCCCATCTTAGATCCCTCTCATCCCGGGCATCCTGTCTCGCAAGTCGGTGACAACTGGTCAGAGTGGGGCTCGTACATCTACATTCCCGCGGCAGGCTGCTATTACCTGGAGGCGACCTGGCCACAGGGTCATTGGCGGATTGTATTCGCAGCTGGCACATAATCTCTGGTTGGACGAATAGATGCCTTACGTGTTGAGCGACAATGAGCATGGCCCTACGAGACTGTTTTGACAGTTATCCAGCCGGGCTGGCTAGCGCCTGGGCCTGCGTGCCGAGACGCCGGAGCATGAGGTGGCGCGGCGCGGTCCCGACCCCATCTGGCCGTTCACCTCGTCCTGACCGGAACGCTCTGGTGAAAAGACCCTGATGAGGTCAGGACCCCTCTCCCAAGAACATCTGTTCTCTGTTATACTCCGGCTGTGCGCTCCTCTGGGGATGGGCCGCGCGGTCCCTCCCCCACCCGCATCCCGGCCACCGCTGGCCGAGAGAAAGCCCAGACAAGAGAAAGCCCAGACAGACGAGCACACCGGCACAGGGAGGGACGTATGAGCGACGACGAACAGCAGGTTTCACTCTTTGGTGATGACGTTGGGCAGCCGACGGGTCACGTGCCCACCATGCCCCGCAAAGGCCGTTCTGTGAGCGCCGCGTCCCGCGCGGCCACGGATGGGGAGAGCACCGCCACCGAGGAGGCGCGGCCACTGGCCGCGCGCATGCGTCCGCGCACGCTCGCAGAGATCGCTGGGCAGGAACACCTCCTCGCGCCAGGGCGCGCGTTGCGCCGCGGCATCGAGCGTGACGCCGTGCCCTCGATGATTCTCTGGGGACCGCCAGGCAGCGGCAAGACAACGCTCGCCAGCGTCATCGCCCACACCACCCGCGCGCGCTTCGTGGGCCTGAGCGCCGTCACCGCCGGGGTCGCCGACCTCCGCCGCGTGGTAGACGACGCCGCGAAGTTGCTGCGCGCCACCGGGCGCCGCACCATCCTCTTTGTGGATGAGATCCACCGCTTCTCCAAATCCCAACAGGATGCCATTCTGCCGCACGTCGAGGCGGGCACGGTGACCCTCATCGGCGCGACCACGGAGAATCCCTCCTTTGAGGTCAACGCCGCACTGCTCTCGCGTACCCGCGTCTTCACCCTGCGCGCCCTCACCGATGAGGATGTGCTGGCGCTGCTGCGCCGTGCGCTGGATGACGCCGAGCGCGGCCTGGGCGGGCAAGATATCACCATCACCGAAGAGGCCCTACTCGCGCTCGCCCGCTATGCCAATGGCGACGTGCGCACCGCGCTGAACGCGCTGGAGCTTGCGGCCATCGTGGCGCCCCAGGCCACGTCCCAGGCCGCGGCGAGCGCCCGTGTCATTGACGCCGCGACCATCGAGGATGCCCTCCAGCACCGCGCGCTGCTCTACGATAAGACAGGCGAGGAGCACTACAACCTCATCTCCGCCTTGCATAAGGCGCTGCGTGGCTCAGATCCCGACGCGGCGCTCTACTGGTTGGGGCGTATGCTCGAAGCGGGCGAGGATCCACTCTTCGTCGTGCGGCGGCTGATCCGCTTCGCCAGCGAAGATGTCGGCATGGCCGATCCGCAGGCGCTGCTGGTCTGCGTGGCGGCACAGCAGGCCGTCCACTTCATCGGCATGCCCGAAGGGGCGCTGGCGTTAGCCCAAGCGGTCGTTCACCTGGCCGCCGCGCCCAAGAGCAACGCCCTCTATCTGGCCTATGACGCCGTGCGGCGGGATGTGCGTGACACCCGCAATGACCCCGTCCCGCTGCACCTGCGCAATGCTCCCACGCCGCTGATGAAGCAGCTCGACTACGGCAAGGGATATGCTTACGCGCATGACCTCTACGATGGCAAGCCCGACCCCCAGGACCCCACGCGCCCACCACCAAAGCGTCCGCAGACCTATCTGCCCGATGTGCTGCGTGACCGCGCCTACTA
>JADMIN010000097.1 GCA_015478575.1 Ktedonobacterales bacterium
CAACCGGGACGGCGCGAAGGGGGAGCTGAACAACGCGCTCGACCGGCTGACCAACGCGAGTACCTCCGATCCGGCCCCGTCGCCGCCCGCCGGTGCGTTCCTCGCGGTGCTCGCCACCACCGCGCTCGGCGGCAGCAACATCGCGGCGGGCCCGCTCGAGGACGTGCCGGCCGACCTGCGGCAGAAGGTGGCCGACGGTGCGCTGGCCAACCGCTACTCCACGATCAACAACCAGGGCGTCGAGGTCCCGGCCCTGATGATCGGCCGGCCGGTCCGCACCGCCAACGGCGATCTCGAGTTCTACCTGCTGTTCCCGCTCGACTCCGAACAGTCGACGCTCGGCCTGGTGCAGAGCACCCTGATCGTCGGCGGGCTCATCCTGCTCCTGCTGCTCGCCGGCATCGCCAGCCTGATCACCCGCCAGGTCGTCCGCCCGATCCGCCAGGCCGCCGAGATCGCCGAGCGCTTCGCCGACGGCCACCTCGACGAGCGGATGCCCGAGCACGGCGAGGACGACGTCGCGCGGCTGCTGACCCCAGCGGCGTGGGTCGTCGCGCTGGTGAAGCCACAGTTCGAGGCGGGGCGCACCGAGGTGGATCGCGGTGGCGGCGTCATTCGCGATCCCGCCGTGCATCGGCGCGTGCTGAGTGAGTTGCTGGCATGGCTAGCCGAGTGGCCTGGGCGCGAAGCCGACCCACCCCTCTTCCCACGTGGGCTGATCGCCTCGCCCATCGCTGGACGCGAGGGCAACCACGAGTACCTCCTCTGGCTGACGGCAACCCCCAATGGCGCGCTGTCCGAGGGAGCGCTGTCCGAGGGAGCGCTGTCCGAGGGAGCGCTGTCCGAGGGGATGATGCCGTCTGGGCCGCTGGGTATGGAGCGCGTTGCTGCCGTGGTGGCCGAGGCGTTTGCCAGCGATGCCAGTTGACTGAAGTCGCCCGAAGCCACTCCCAGGAGGTGAAGCATGCTCTACATGGTCGGCGTGGATGGCGGCGGCACCAAGACGACAGCGACGATCGTCGGGCCGGACCTTGCCATCGTGGGCAGCGCGACCACCGGGCCGGCCAACCCACGTTCCGTGGGCATAGAGGCGGCCAGCGCGAACATCGCGGCGGCTGTTACCAGCGCGCTCGGCGGCGCGGGCCTCGCACTCGACCAGATAGACGCCATCGGTCTCTGCCTGGCCGGCTTCGATACGGATCTCGATCTGCCGGTGCCGCGCCGCGCCGTCGCGCTGCTCGGTTACGCGGGCGCCGTGATCTTCGAGAATGATGCCGTGGGCGCGTGGGCTGGGGCGACAGAGGCGCAGCCAGGCATCGTGGTGATCGCCGGAACGGGGGCAACGGCGCTTGGCATGAACGCGCGTGGCGAGTTCTGGCGCACCGACGGCTGGGATTACCTGTTGGGCGACGCTGGCAGCGGCTATGCCATCGGCCTGGCGGGCATCCGCGCCGCGCTGAAGACGCTAGATGGACGAGCCGGACCGACGCGGCTCGTCCGTGCGCTCGGCGACGCCTACGGTGTGACCGATGCTGAGGAGATGCGCCGCCTCTGGGATAGCCTGCGCCTCGGCAAACTCGAAATCGCCGCCTTCGCCCAGCATGTGGCCGCCGCCGCCGCCGCTGGCGACCTCCCCGCGCACTCCATCCTGACGCGGGCAGGGCGCGACCTAGGCGAGAGCGTCGCCGCCATCGTGCGCCAATTGGGCATGGCGCGTGAGGCGTTCCCCATCTGCGCCGTCGGCGGCGTCTTCGCGTCCGGCCCCTGGGTCACCGATCCCTTTCGCGTGGCCATCACCCAGGCCGCGCCCAGCGCGACGCTCCGCCCGCCGCTCCACCCACCGGAGGTCGGCGCGGCCATCCTCGTGCGGCGTCGGCTGGAAGATGGCGACACCGGCTCGTGGACCCTAGGCCTGGGGCGACGCCACATCCGCCGCACGCTGCGAGTGGACGAGGCAACCTAACCCGGCCAGCCACCGTCAAGACCTCTTCAGTGGGGCGGCGCGGCCTACCACGCGCTTCGTGTCAGCGGGAGAAGAACGATGACCACGCGCTTTGTGCTGCTGCGCCACGGCGAGGCTGAGGGCAACCGCGAACCGCGCTATCTGGGAGCGAGCGATGTGGCGCTGACGCCGCGCGGCTAGAAGGTGTTATGAACTACAGGGAAGCTGGATCAACTGATGCAGCATCAGACAGGTAAAGGCGAGAAACGTCAGGCCCGCCACGGTTTCGGGCAGCCACTCATAGTCGCGCGCCAAGCGGCGGAAGCGGGCCGTCCACGCGAAGCTGCGCTCGACAATCCAGCGTTTGGGCAGCAGCACAAAGCCATGCTTGGGTCCGTGCGCGTCAGAGAGCTTGACGATCTCCAAGATGATGCCGTGCTCGTTCGCCGCACCAGCCGCCGCGTCGCCCGTGTACCGTCATCGGCAGACGCCAGCTCAACATGCTCGCCCGTCACTTCCCGCACCTGCTGCGCCCGTTCACCGACCGGTGCCCGTTCTTGTTCATTGGCCGGGGTGACGTGGACCGCCAACAAATAGCCCAACGTATCGACCGCGACATGCGTCTTGGAGCCGTTGCGCCGTTTGTAGTCGTCGTACCCGGCCCGCGCGCCGCTCTCAGGGGTGGACTGCACCGTCCGGCCATCCAGAATAACGGCGGTCGGCTGTCCGCCGCGTCCGGCGCGCAAGCGCAACAGCAGGCGCAAGTCGTGGACAATCGCCTCGAAGCAGCCTGCCCAGATCCAGCGTTGCGTCTGTTGGTAGACGGCGGCCCAACGCGGGAAGTCATGCGGCAGCATGCGCCACGGCGCACCGGTGCGCACCAGCCACCGCACGGCGTTGAACACTTCGCGCAGGTCATGGCGACGCTGCAAGGCGTCTTCACTCATCAGCGTCAGGTAGGGGGCGACAAACGCCCATTCCTCGTCGCTCACATCGGACGGTAGGAGGTGCGTGGGGTACTCATGCCTCATTCTATTCCACCCGTCCTCAAATTCATAACAGGCTCTAGCCCCCAGTAGGGAAGCACCTGCCACCACCAGTGGCCCACGCCGCTCCATCCTCGTCGCCTCGATCCCCTGGTCAGCGTCGTCCTCTCGATCCCCTGGTCATCCGAGACGCCGGTGGAGGCGGCCAGCAGGGTCGCCAGCGCGCGTGGGGCGGACAGGATCGGCGGATGCCCCTTCGCTTGGTCGGCGGAGCGCGCGGTCGCCCCCGCCTCTTGGAAGGCAAGCGAGAAGCGCACCGGGCATTGCGGACGCAGGAAGAGAGTGGAACACGATGGCGCCACCCCCCCTTCGCTCGTCTCCACCCCCCTTCCCTGCGAGGGAAGGGGGCCGGGGGGTTAGGTCGGCAACGGCGCCGACCACGGCCAACGCCTGCCAGGCTCCGGTAGCCGACGCATATGGCGGGCGATGGCACCGCGTCCCGTGTGCTCGACCGCCACGCGCATACGCCCGCGATTCGCCCACGCGCCTTCCAGGCACAGTCGGCGCACGGCCTCCGGCAGGAACGGCTGCCCTTTGAGACCAGACGCGGAGGCATCCAACCCCAGCATCGCCCCTACCAGCAGGAAGATGCTGCCGGATGCCCACGCCTGCGGGCGGTTTGCCGTCGGATACTCCACCGGGAAGGGGGCGTCGCTGGTGCTATAACCAGCGAAGAGTTCGGGCAGACGATGATCTGAATAGAAGCGCAGGGCAGTGAGCAGACCATTGCTCACCTTGGCCGCGCCTTCCGTAAAGCCATAGCGAGCCAATCCCGCAACGATCAAGCTCGTATCATGTGGCCAGACCGAGCCGCAGTGGTATGAGAGCGGATTGTAGCCGCCCTCAGTCGTCGCCATCGTGCGGATACCCCAGCCGGAGAACAGTTCCGGCGAGAGCAGCCGCTGGGCCACGAGCGCGGCCTTGTCAGCGTCGGCAATGCCCGTCCAGAGCAGGTGGCCAGGGTTCGAGGTGATCGAGTCCACCGGACGCTTATCGCCATCCAGCGCCAGCGCATAATAGTTGCGGTCCGGCAGCCAGAAATCGCGATTGAAGCGCTGCTTGAGCGCGGCAGCCTGCGCCACCAGCTTGTTCGCCAGCTCCCGGTCGCCGAGCGCGGCGCTGATCTCCGCCAGACCGATGCGCGCGGCGTAGGCATAGCCCTGCACCTCACAGAGCGCAATCGGCCCTTGCGCCGGTCGCCCATCACGGAAGCGAATCGCGTCAAACGAATCCTTCCACCCCTGGTTGCGCAGCCCAGCCTCGGTCTCGCGCAGATATTCGATGTAGCCGTCGCCATCGCGGTCGCCATCGCGCTCCATCCAGGCCAGCGCGCGCAGCGCTGGCTCACGCAGCGTGCGCACCAACTCCAAATCGCCCGTGACGCGGTAGACCGCCGCGAGCACCATGAGGAAGAGCGGCGTCGCATCCACGCTGCCGTAATAAGGAAACATGGAGAGGACGCGCAGCGCACCAGATCCCGCGCCCACCCGATACTCATGGAGGATCTTGCCTGGCTGCTCGCCACGCGCATGATCCACCTTCGTCCCCTGGAAGCGCGCCAGCGCCCGCAGCACGCCCTTCGCCGCCTCTGGGAAGATCGGCAGCGCCTGGTACGCGGCGATCAGCGAGTCGCGCCCAAAGAGCGTCATAAACCAAGGAATACCCGCCGCGATGACAAATTCACCATCGCCGCTGGTCTCGCTCTCCAGGCGCAATGCCGCATAGTCGCGCACGCTCTGCTCATAGCCCTGGTCCAGCACGAACGAATCGGTCGTTACGGCCGGCGCCCGCAAGACGATGCCCGCGCCGGGGCGCACCATCGGCGGAGTGCTCGCCGGCGGCACGTCAACATCCGGCGCCACCTGGCCAGCATCCGGGTGCGCGTGGCTGCTGGCGAACCCAAAAGCGAGTTCCAGGCACCACCGCTCGTGCGCCGCCAGCCGCAGGGGATAGTGGCACATGTGTCCCGTAGCGCTAGGTGTCATAGCGCTAGGTGTCATAGCGCTAGGTGTCATAGCGCTGGGCGTCATAGAGAGCGCGAGCGTGGTCTCCCGCACGAGGGCACCCCGCTCATTGCGGAAGCGCAGCGCGCGCCCATCTGGACTCACTTCCAGGGAATAGTCGCCGCGCCGACGCAGCGATTCCTGGTGAAATTCAATGTTGCGCTTGATCTCGAAGACATGGGCGAAGTCAGCATCGAAGCGCAGATCCAGCGTAAACTCCGCCGCCTGGTCACCGTAGTTGGTCACTTCAATCGTCTCGGTTAGGCCAGGGCCAATGCCACGCCGCCGGATGATGCCAATCTGGCCGCGCGAGATGTTCGGCAGCACAGGATTGGCCAGAAAGTGGATGGCCGCGCAGTAGTCGGTGCCACGCGCCGCGAGCAACAGCGGGCGCTGCCCATCGAGCCGCAACTCATAGCGGCTGAGAAAGCGGATATCCTGATAATAGAGACCCAGCTCTAGACCCGCGGGAACATCACCCTGCTCATCACACGTCAGGAAAGTCGTATCGTCGTTGATCGTGATCCGCATGCGTGTCCCCCGCTCCACTTCATTCGCCAGATGATCGCGGCCATGCGGGGCGGGAGCGCCGAGGAACGGGCCGGAGGTGGCCACACTCCACACGGAGAGCGCCGGGCAGGGCATCCTGACGTGCCTGCGCGCAAGCAGATACCGTACCAACTCTCTACCCCACGCTTCCCCATTTCCTGAGAAGCTGTGGCCTAGAAGTTGCTCACCTTAGGTATAACCGCCGCGTCAATGCTCAGCACCGCTCGACACGCGGAGCACAGGCGCGGAGCCGCACTCCGCGTATCGCGATCTTTAGTAGTGGACACGACTCAATAGGGGAAAGCGAGGCGGCACGCGATGGATGCCTCCCTCAGCGCGACCGAGCTGCTCCTGGCGTATGCCGCTGGGCGGCGCGACTTCCGGCGGCATGACCTCTCCAACGCGCGCCTGCCACTGGCGGCACTACCGGGCATCAACCTCGAAGGGTCACGACTCGATGGCGCGACCCTCCAAGGCGCGGACCTGACCGGCGCCAACCTTTCGGGCACACGCATGCATCGTACCTGCCTAGATGGCGCTCTCCTGACAGGGGCAAAGCTGCGCCATGCCGTGGGAGCCGGCGCTACGCTCATCGGGGCCACGCTCACAAAGGCGGATCTATGCCGCGCCCTGCTGGAGGATACCCAGTTCACCCGCGCCGATCTCTCCCACGCGAACATGCGCCATGCGCGACTGGCCTACGCCGACCTCGCCCACGCCGACCTCGCGGGGACGGACCTGACTGGCGCGGACCTGCTGGAGGGCAATCTGACCGGGGCGCGGCTGGTAGGGGCCACCCTGGAGGACGCGGAGATGGAGAAAGCCCACGGCGAGCATGCGGACCTGCGCGGCGCCAACCTGCGGGGCGCGCACCTCGCCCGCGTCTTCTTCGAGCATGCCAACCTCGAAGGTGCCACTGCGGAGAAAGCGGTCTTTGAGGGCGCGAAGCTCCAAAACGCCTCGCTGGCTGGGGCCAATCTCCGCGGCGCCAACCTCCGCATCACCAGCCTGCGCGACGCCAGCCTGCGCGGGGCCGATCTGACGCGGGCGAGCCTCGAGATGGCCGATCTGCGCGGGGCGGACCTGCGCGACGCGAAGTTGCGCGGCGCACGCATCGAGGCACCAGACTTGCCGCTCGACCGGCTGGCCACCGCCGACCTGGGGGGCGCCCACGCGGCGGGCAACACCCGCTCGCTGACGCCACAGCACCCGTAGCGCCCCTAGCCGTCAGGCGCGCCATTTCCGCCCTTTGACGCACGACACCGTATACTGTAGGCTAGAGAAGAGCGATTGGGGCCGCGACGCCGTACCCGACGAGGTCGCCTGGCCACCTCGCGCGGCGTGGAACGCGAGACGATGCCCATGGAAGCGGGGGATGATGCGCGGATGAGTGAGCGTACGAACACGGAACCGGCCCAGACGCCCGCGATGGACCTCGGTGCCCAGACGCCCGCGATGGACCTCGGTGCCCAGACGCCCGCGATGGATGCGACGAGCGCCGCGCCGCTCGGCCAAGCCCTGGCCGCCGCACCGCAATTGGCCCCCCCTACCTTGCCGCTGGGAGAGGCGATCGCGCCACCTCGGCCCACCTCCCCCTTGCTCCGACTCTGGCGAGCGCTCGCGGGTGTCAGCGCGCTCGCCGCGGCGTGGGGCTTTGTCCTGCTGCTCGTGCTGCTGGCGGCCGCGGTGGGCGAGGCCATAAGCAGCCGACAGACGCTGCTCATGCGCGTGGGCGTGGGGCTTCTCGGCGCGCTGGGAGCGCTCTGGCTGGCCACGGCCATGCTCGCCTGTGTCCTCGCTGGCTCCTACTGCCTCATGCTGGCCATCACCCGCCGACACTGGTAGCGCTGCTACTGGTAGCGCTGCTACTGGTAGCGCTGCTACTATCCGCCCCAGAAGTGCTCACCCCGCTGCCCACCGCGAGCGGCATCATCAGACCAGCCAACTCGCGAGCACGAGCCATATGCGCGCGTTCGGCGGCCCAATCCTGACGGCCCGGCGCTTGCTCATAGAATGGCGTCTCCAGCAGGGCACTGGCGCCCGCCAGTCGCGGATCGCGCAAGAATGCCGCCAGCCCCTCCAGCCCGATCTCCCCTTCACCGAGTCGCGCGTGGAGGTCGCGGTGGCTGCCTCGCCCAGCGCGGGCGTCATTCACATGCAGCACGGGCACGCGCTCCAGCCCCAGCACGCTATCAGCCTCAGCCAGCGTTCGCTCCGCGCCTTCCGGCGTGCCGATATCGAAGCCCGCACCCCACAGGTGCGCCGTATCCAGGCACACGCCCAGCCGCTTGGCGTCGCCCGGCAACTGATCGAGCACACCAGCCAGATTCGTGAAACAGTAGCCGAGCTTGCCGCCC
>JADMIN010000818.1 GCA_015478575.1 Ktedonobacterales bacterium
GCGTGTCACCATGCCCTACCCTACCACACTCTTCCACCCTTTTCAAACGGCCTCTAAGATGAGTGTCACCGCTGAGAGCAGCCCCAGCCCATAACCCCGCCGCGACCTCGTATCCCGCGAGACGGCGAGAGCCATCACCCCAAATGGCACGGCGAGGATGAGAACCAAACTCAAATACACCATCTCCGTATCCGCTTTCTGTTCGCGGCATACCATCGCCTCTCAACGTCCAACGTCAAGCGTGCGCCTACTATAACACACCCGTGGCGCGCACGCCTACGATCTAGCGCACAGTCGGGCTTGCGTGGCAAGGATGGCCTGTGCTCTGTCGCATCGAGGGACTACACTAAAGGCAGGCGGCGCGAAGAGGTATCGTCCGTGGCAGGCGACAGAGGTGCGCACAGGTTGCGCGCTTCCTCATTCGCCGTCAGGCATTCACCATCCCCCCTTCCCTCGCAGGGAAGGGGGCTAGGGGGTTAGGTAGCGTATGCCCAAAGACATCATCAATCCAGCGGGGCTAGCCCGTCCTCGCGGCTTCAACCATGGCATCCTCGTCACGGGCGGGCGGCTGCTCTTCCTAGCCGGGCAGGATGCCAGCGACGGCGACGGCGCCATCGTCGCGCCCGCCGATCTCGTCGCCCAGAGCCGCCAGGTGCTCCACAACCTCCACGCCGTCGTCCACGAAGCCGGCGGCGCCATGCGAGATATCGTTCAGCTCAACGTCTACGTGCGTGACCGCGATGCTTACGTCGCCGCCCTCAAGCCACTCGGCCAGCTCTTCCGCGAATACTTCGGTGACTACTACCCCACCATGGCGCTCTTCGAGATATCCCGCCTTTTTCAGGACGCCGCCCTGATCGAAATGGAGGGCATAGCCGTCCTTGACGCCGACTGACCATGGCCGCATGATGTATGCTACTGATGTTGGCTCATCACGCCGACAGAGCGGATGGCACGGCGACGGCTTAACAACCCAGCGGCCCTTGCCAGTGAGCGGAGTCAGGCAGAGCTTACCCACAGCGTGCATGCCGCGCCATCCCCCCTTCCCTGCGAGGGAAGGGGGCCAGGGGGTTAGGTCCACCATCCCCCCTTCCCTCGCAGGGAAGGGGGCCAGGGGGTTAGGTCATGGATTTCGCGCTGACCGCTGAGCAGCGGCGCATCCAAGCGCTGGCGCGCGACTTCGCTCAAACCGAGGTCGCGCCCCTCGCGCGTGAGGCGGACGAGCGGGGTAGCTTCCCCGTGCCGCTCATCGCGCGCATGGCGGCGCTTGGCCTGCTGGGCGCTCCGCTCGATGCCGAGTATGGCGGCGCGGGGATGGACGCGGTCGGCTTTGCGCTGGTGTGCGAGGAACTGGGGCGCGCGGATTCCTCCGTTCGCGGCTTCCTCACGGTCCATGCCAGTCTGGTCGCTGGCTGCGTTCGCGACTGGGGCACTGAGGAGCAGAAG
>JADMIN010000819.1 GCA_015478575.1 Ktedonobacterales bacterium
ATCCATGCTAGGATGCGCAGGCTCGGCAGCCGCTGATGCATCGCGGCGGTGAAGGCGGCGGCATTCCGGGCGAGATCTGGGGCGATGGTCCCGTCACTTGAGAGCGGGCCAACGTGAACGAAGACATAGCCCATCCGTTCGCGCGTGAGCTGGCTGGCCAATTGGTCATACTCCGCCGTGGTGTGCGGATCCCCCGCCCAGGTATGCTCCAGCCAGGTGGCATTACGCCCCTGATTGAAGTGGGCGCCAGAGTAGCTGGTAACCGTCGCGTTCAAGCGCCATCCGGTGAACGCGAGCAGGGCCGTCAGGGCGAGGAGCGCAACGAGCACCGCGCGCGCGACACGGCCCGCCCAGCGGCGGCGCCCGTCTGGCAGCTTCGCGGGTGAGCCTGCGGCGGCCCGCTTTGCGGGCGGCGCGGAGGTTCGACGCGGCGCCGCCGCCAGTGGCCACGTGGGCGCGTTAGCTTCCCGTTCGCGTGCGCGCTGCCCCATCGCTTCCTCCTCGCCAGCGCCCGATGTGGATCGCTAGCATGATGTGGGCCGCCGAAGAGGCGGGTCCCGCCCGCATCCGCTGTCCCACCGCCAGCCCAGCCTCGCCCAGGCGTTCCACCGGGCTGGGCATCAGCCGCCCGCTCGTTCGCTCGCCTCCCACTCGTCGAGCGCCTCATTGGCCAGGCGGTCGGCGAGCGCGTTGCCCGCGCGGGGCGTGTGCTGAAACGTCACCTCTGGCAGCGCATCCACCAGCGCGCGCGCCTCGGCATAGAGCGGCTGGAGCGCCTCATGGCGCACCTGATATTCACCGTTCATCTGGCGTACGATCAAGTCACTATCCATATACACCATAACCATCTCGGGCTGGCGCACAGCCACCGCCTTCAGGCCGAGGATCAGCGCCCGATATTCCGCCTGATTGCTAGTCAGCACACCCAGGTACTTCTTGCCTCGGGCAAGCAACGTACCATCCGCGCGCTCGATCACCACCCCCGCGGCGGCGGGTCCCGGATTCCCCCGCGACGCGCCATCCGTGCGCAAGATCAGCCGCGCTCCCTGGCCCGTCCGCGCTCCGTGCTCCATGCGTGCGCCCCTCCCCCGACAAGACCTCCGCGCCTAGCGTCATTGTATCCCCTGGCGCGTGTGACGACACGGATACGCACGCGATGTCCTGGTGGGCGGGTACCTCGCGCGGGTCACGGGATATAAAGGATACGGCCGCAGTTGGAGCAGAGCACGAGGTCGTGAGCGGCACGGGCGCGCTGATACGCCACATCAATCAGCTTCACGCGACAACTCTGACAGACATAGCCACGCACGCCCTCGTGTACCTCCTCGCGCACCTCGGCGACCGCCCGTCCGCTATGCGCCCGGCGCAATCCCTCATAGCGCGCGAGTTGGTCGCTGGCGCACGCGGCGGCGCGCTCCTGTCGGCGGCCGCGCAACTCGGCCA
>JADMIN010000098.1 GCA_015478575.1 Ktedonobacterales bacterium
CATCGGTGGGGCTGAGGCCCGTGCCCCCAGTCGTCAGCACGACGTTGAGTCGCAGGTCATCCGCCCAGTGGCGCAGCACCGCCTCGATGGAGGCGCGGTCATCCGTGACGAGGGTGCGCTCGGCCACGGTGGCGGCGAGCGGGGGAGGCACCACCAGCGCGCAAATGGCATCACCCGACGTATCCGCGCGCTGCCCGGCGGCGCCGAGCGTGCTGACGGTTAGCACACCGAGCGTAAGCATTGGTCTCTCCTCGCCGTTGGCCACTAGCGCCATAGCAATCAGACGCTGCCTTGACGCCGACTCATTGCGCGTGCTAGAATACGAGTGTCTATCCGCAATCGGTCGGATGCATCCCGTATAGGCTTGGGAATATGGCCCAAGCGTCACTACCAGGCGACCGTAAATCGCCCGACTACGAGATGAAGTGCATCTAGGGTTCCGCCTTCACGCGCGTCGCATGCGCACGGCTCCGCCGCATTTTATCATGCCACGGCGAGAGCGTGGGGGGCTGGTCCAAGCGATGCAGGCGCGTGGAGGCTGGCGGTTCCTCCATCCTCGCGCGCTACACCACGGGGACTAAAAGCCCGGATGGTAGGTTCACTCGAGCAGAAGTGCCTACCACCGGGCTATCTTGTTTTTCCCGGCCTGGCTGGCCCTTTCCGCATTGTCGGTGCCTAGCGCTCTCATCATTCTTGGAGGACGCACCCCATGGCAACCGAACTCACACCACAGGCCGCCACCGCAGCACCGACACAGGGTGGCATGCTCGCGAAACTGCTCGATCCCGCGCGTCGCGGCAGCACCCATCGTACGGAGTTCATCGCGGGACTCACGACCTTCGTCACGATGGCGTACATCATCTTCGTCAACACGGATATCATGGCCGTCGCCGGGCTGAATCCCAAAGCCCTCATCATCGGCACCATCTTTGCCGCGGTTGTGCCAACAGTCTTTATGGGCGTCTTTGCTGATCTGCCCTGGGCGCTGGCCCCCGGCCTTGGCTACAACGCCCTCTTCGCCTTCACCGTGGTGGGCCAGCAACACTTCCCGGTGGGCGCGGCGCTGGCGCTAGTCTTCCTTGATGGCCTGGCCTTCACGCTGCTCGTCGCCGGCCCCTGGCGCGAGCGCATCATCATGGGCATCCCGCTCTCGATCAAGCTTGCCGCGGGCGCGGGCATTGGCCTGTTCATCGCGTTCATCGGTCTCGTCAACGCCAATATCATCAAGTTCAGCGCCAGCGCCAACATCAAGGCGAATACGGTCGTGCCGATCAATGGCAACGGCCTGCCGCAGTTGAGTGTGCTGAATGATCCCACCGTGCTGGTGGCCGTGGCTGGCCTGCTCATCACCGGGTTGCTGATGGCGTGGCGCGTACGTGGCGCGCTGCTGATCGGCATCCTGGCCACCACCTCCATCGCCTGGGGCGCCGCGAATATCGTCCCTTCCACGCGGGCCGCGCTGCTGCCCTTCAATCCCACCAACCCCAAGGGTCTGGGTGATTTCATCGCGCAGCCTGATCTGGGCACGTTCATCAGCCAGCGCGGCGTGCCAGACTTCGGCGCGCTCTTCGGCAGCAACGCCATCAGCCACATCGCCACCGGCGCGATTCTGCTCTTCTTCCTGACCTTCCTCGTGACGGACATCATGGACTCGACCGGCACGTTCAGCGGGCTGGCGAGCAAGCTGGGCATCCTTGATGAGAAGGGGAATTTCCCTGGGTCGGGCCGCGCGCTGATCGTCGATGCCGCCGCGGGCATGTGGGGGCCAATCACCGGCAACGCGACGATCGCGACCTTTATCGAGAGCGCATCGGGTGTGGGCGAGGGCGGCAAGACGGGCCTCACCGCCGTCTGGACCGCGGCCTTCTTCCTGCTGGCGCTCTTCTTCGTGCCCTTCATCGGGCTGGTGCCAGCGGTGGCCACCGCTCCGGCGCTGATCGTGGTTGGCTACCTGATGATCGAGCCGGTCGTCAAAGTCAGCTTCCAAGAGGTCAGCGATGGGTTGCCCGCCTTCCTCACGCTGCTAGTGATGCCCCTGACCTATTCTATCGCCGATGGTATGTTCGCTGGCATCGTGACCTATGTCGTGCTCAAGACACTCCGGGGGCGCGTCCGCGAGGTGAGTGTGGTGATGTGGCTCTTCGCTGTGCTGCTCGTGTTCGCCAAGGTCTTGCAGGCCAGGGGATTGTAGCGTCCATTCCTGGCGTTCAGCGCATCTCTGGTGGAGGCGACCCAGCGGTCGCCTCCATTGTCACGCGCGCCGCCTGATGGCGTGAGACGAAGGCCACGGCGGGCGGAAGGCGACTCGCGCGAGCGAGTGAGAGAGAGGGCGCGGCGTGTCCGTGCCCGCCGCTTCAGGCGTCGGTTAGCATGTCACGCGGCAGGCGCACGAGGAGCGAGACGCGCGTGCCCACTCCAGGCGTACTCGCGATATCCAGCCGCGCGCCGATGAGCGCGGCACGCTCGCGCATGCCGAGGAGGCCCAGACCGGCCCGTGTCTCTGGCCCCCCGCCGATCACCACTCGGTGCGCGTGGCGCGACACAGCGGCATCCGCGAAGCCACGGCCATCATCGCGGATGGTGAGGAGCAAGGCATCGGCGCGATAGGCCAATGTGAGGGCCGTGCTGTCAGCGCCAGCGTGGCGCCGCGCGTTGGCCAGCGCCTCCTGCGCGATGCGGTAGATCGTCACCTCCACCTCTGGCGCGCATGGGTGGCTCTCGCCCTCCTGGGTGAAGTCACAGCGCAGCCCGCGCTGGGTGGTGGCGGTGGCCAGCGAGGCGAGCGCGGCCGAGAGGCCGAGATCATCCAGCACGGATGGGCGCAGGTCCTGACAGGCACGGCGAATGCTCTCCAGACTCCGCTTGGCCAGATCGCTCAAATCCTCGATGAAGCGGGCATCCTGGGCTGGAGGCACGGAGCCATGGGTATGGGACTGGGAGGAGAGGCCATCCAGCCCGCGCGAGAGGGCGACCAGCGCCTGCGCGGTGTCGTCGTGCAGGTCGCGAGCCAGACGGCGGCGCTCTTCTTCTTGGGCGCGCGTAATCAGCGCGGCATAGTCGGTCAGTTCGGCCTCACGGCGGCGGGCGATGCGCAACTCCTCCACCGTCCGCTGGAGTTCGCCGCTGTGGCGCTCCAGTCGCGCACTGAGCAGGGCAAGGTAGTACATCGCGTAGAGCGGGACGAGGAAGAGGACCCAAGCCAGCTCGGCCTCAACGCCATCGAGGACATCCGCCAGGGGCAGCAGCGGCGCGATCGCGAGCATCAACGCCTGGAAGCGGAACGCGGGATTGACGAAGCGGGCGCGCCACCCCCGCCCGTCCAGCGCCAGGCCGGGCGGGCGCTCCAACGCGCGGAAGGCGGCGGTGCCGACGAGCATCAGGAGGGCAGCGGCCAGCGCGGCGATCAGGTGCGCGTGGATGAGGCGCAGGGGTGGTGCCAGCGCGGCGGACACCCACAGATAGGCGACGGCGGCGGCGAGGGTGGTCGCGCCAGCGGCGGCGGCCTGCCGCAACGCGGCGTCCAGGCGGTGCGGCGCGGAGAGCGTATCAGGCAAGTTGGCGAGCAATGAGGCGGCGATGGCCAGCGGGATGGCACCTCGCGCGCCCGCCAGAATGACGGTCGCGAGATAGAGCATATAGAGCGGATCGGGCAGCGCGCGCGCGGCACGCGCATCCAGCCCAAAGCGCGTGCGCAGCTTGCGCGCGGCGAGCGCCGTGGCGAAGGACATGGCGCCGAGGACGAGCAACGCGCCTGGTGGCGCGGCGGGGGTGGAGAGCGGCGCATAGACGACGACCCAGATCGGCAGCGTGAGGACGATACCCACGGGGAGCGCGAGCCTGGGCAG
Source organism: Ktedonobacterales bacterium (assembly GCA_015478575.1). GTDB lineage: Bacteria > Chloroflexota > Ktedonobacteria > Ktedonobacterales > JADMIN01 > JADMIN01. The sequence continues at coordinate 3,846 of JADMIN010000098.1, forward strand.
TGCCTCGCGCCACGGCCAGCCCCCGTGTGACAGGGGGTGCGCGTCTTCTTTGCTCAGCGCCATGCGCGTCTGACCTCCCTCGTGGTGCTCGTCTCCTCCGCGCCCAGCCACCATCTCGCCCAGCCACCATCTCGCCCAGCGGCGCGTCATGCCGCACCCTGGAAGAGTACGCCATGCCCGCGTGCGCCGCAATGCGCTGGACACACCACACGCTGGGCCATGCCTGGGCCACGACGCGCGCTAGCGCCACTCCTCGGTGGGCCACTCCCGTTCGGGAGGCAGTTCGGGGTGCTCGGTCTCATCCAGCGCGATCCAGCCGCTACGGAGCGCCAACAGCACCGCCTCCGTGTGCGAGCCGACACCCAGCTTGGCGAAGATGTTGCCCAAATGCGTATGGATGGTACGTACGCTGAGTTCGAGTCGGCGGGCGATGTCTTTATTGGAGAGGCCGCGCGCGGCCTCATGCAGCACCTCCATCTCGCGCTCTGAGAGCGGCGGAACGGAGGTGATCAATGGGCGATGCGAGACCGCCCGCCGCAGCGCGCGAACGGCGATGGTCGGCTGCAAGACCGCCTCACCACGATGCACCGCGCGGATGGCGGCGACCAGTTCCTGCCCGCGTACATCTTTGAGGAGGAAGCCAGCGGCCCCGGCATCCAGCAGCGCCAGCACGTACTGGTCATCGTCATACGCGGTGAGCGCCAGTACGGCCATCTGGGGCATGCGTGTCTTGATGAGCCGTGTCGCCTCGATACCTGACATGCTCGGCATGGCGACATCAATAATGGCGACATCGGGTCGGCAACGCATGGCCTCGGCGACCGCCGAGGCGCCGTCGCCCGCCTCGGCCACGACCCGGATATCCGCCTCGGCCTCCAGCAGGCGGCGTGTGCCCTCGCGCACGAGCGCGTGGTCATCCGCCAGCAGGACGGTGATGGGCGCCCCGATCCCGCTGCTCTCCTGCCCATCATCACGCGCGTCGTCTATCGAATCCGTGGCCATCGTTCGCCCCCTTGGCTATATGTCTCGTTGACGCGCCTGCCCGCCCTGTCGCGCGTCAACCTGTCGTACCGGTCAGCCCTGTCGCGCCGGTCAGAGACTCCGCCCCATCGTAGCCACATTCTACACGCTATCGCGCGCGCCGCGCTCCATCATTCCGCGAAGGGACCGCCGCGCCCGCCCGCGGAGGGACTGGCGCCGGAATCTCGGCCACCTTCATCACAACGCCAGATGGTACGGCGGGTGCGGATATACACAGCGGTCTCGCCCACTATTTCCGCTTTTACAACCACGAACGGCCTCACCAGGCGCTGGGCTATCGGGCACCGGCTCAGGTCTATGGAGTGGTCACTTGCACAGATGACGCCCACTGCTTCATTAACGTGTTTGGGGCTTCACGTTGTCTTGACATTGGGGGGTATCTTAAGAGACATGATGTCGCTTCACAATCGCTCAATCTGGATGGGGTTTAGCGCCTTGCTCGCGCTTCCGCTGCTCATGTGGGTACTGGGTGCCAGCATGGCGCCCGTGGTCCGAGCGGCTGGCGCGCCTCTCTCCTTCACCCCCACCAACGCCCGGTCGGCACGCAGGTAACGGTCACCATCAATCTGCCAGCGGGGACCTATACGCTGGGTGCCACAACCACGCCGCCCACATCGGGAGGCTGCGCAACGGCGCAACCCATCCCAGGCGTGGCGCCGATTCCCGTTGGCGGTGGCGGCGGTGGCACCACCTTCGCCTGGCCGAGCGCCCTCGGTCCAGGCGCATACTGGCTCTGTGCCACGCTCCAGAGCACAGGGACCACCACTGCCTCGTCCCAGGCATTTCTCGTAGTGGCTCCAGGCGCTCCCACCCCGACATCGGCGCCGCTCCCCAATTCGCTCGCGACCGTTACACTCAATACGCCAGCCGCGGGTGTCGTGGCCGGCACGCATATTACCCTCCAAATCACTGGCTGGTCTGATAGATCGGGCGAGTCACTGGATTTTGTGGAGTTGGTCAATGTGGATCCCGCGACGACATAGGTGTTCACCGCGACCAATTACATCTCCATCACCTTCACCATCACCGCGCGAGACAACGCGGCGGGCAGCTATACGCTGAGCGTGCTCGTGCCGGCATATACCGCCGCGGGGCAGTACTGGGTGCATGTCACCGATGCCGCTGGCGGGGTCTTCAGCCACACCTCCTTCCAGGTGCTCGCCGCGCCCCTAAAGCCCGTCGCGAAAGGTACTACCCCGCCATCGCATGCGTCAGGAAGCGGCCTCATGGATTACCTGCCGTTCGGCATCCTTGCGCTGGTAGTGGTCATCGCCGTCGTCGGCATGTTCCTCGCCAGCCGGGCTGGCCGTCCGGCGCCCACGCCAGCCGCGCGCCGTCGCGCGCCGCCGGATCGCTATCGGTAGTTAGCCGCGCTGTGGAGCACCACCTTCCTCCCAACGCCTCCATTCCTTCCACTGCGCGAGCGGTCCGCGATAACGGTATCTCTACGCATTTTTCCGGGTGGTGCGAGGGTTGCCGTTGCGCTCCCGCGCCTGTATGATACACTGGCTTGGGATGATCGCGGACGGGCAGGCGGCCACCCGCGCTGACCGCTGGTGGAGAGGGGGTACGCAACGTGATACGCAACGTGAATCGCAGATGGTGGATTACCGCGGTTCTCGCGCTGATCTTGGCTGACCTTGCCATTATCGCCTGGTTTCTCTCACGCGCGAGCGGTGGGGGGCGGTTGACCCTCCTGGTATTCGTCTTCGCGTTGAGCGCGCTGATTCCGCTCGCCGCGCTGATTGGCGCCGCGACCGAGCGGCTGGGAGACTTCCTTGGTCCGGTAGCGAGTGGCCTGCTCACCGCCTCACTCAGTAACGTCCCGGAACTGGCGATCGGCATCTTCCTGCTCATTCACGCGCGGGTGTATTTTAATAATCCTCAGACCGTCACCGGCGATTTCGAGGTGATCCGCGGTCTGCTGATCGGCTCAGTCATCAATAATATCCTCCTGACGCTGGGCCTCTCGGTCTTCATCGGCGCTCTGCGTCACGGACGCATGCGGTTCGATGCTGGGCGCGCCGCGGGCTACGCCTCGATGCTGGCGCTGGCGGTGGTGGGGCTGGCCCTGCCCAACCTGGCCAATGCTTTTGCCAAGCGCCCCTCCGCCGAGGCAGAGACGATGGTGAGCGTGCTAGTGAGCGCCATCCTGATCATTACCTATATCACCTATGTGGGGACGCAGGTCTTCCGCTGGGGTGAGCGTCGGGAGACGCCAGCTTTGAGCGAAGAGCGCGACGCATCCAGCCCCCAGGGCGAGCCGCCACAACAGGAATACATCTCCGCGGCCAAACGGCTTCGCGAGGCGGAGGAAGAGGCGGAGCGCCTCAAAGAGGAGAGCGAGCAGCGTAGACACCTCCTCATGCGCAAGCAGCATCCAGGGCGCTTCCGCTTGGCCATTCTGGGGCTGGCCGCGGTCACGGCCGTCACGGTGGTCATGGCCTTCATCCTGGTCAGCGTGACCGATAACGTCATCAGGAATACGGGGCTGACACCACTCTCCACCGGCCTGATCCTCTTCCCCATCGTCTGCAACCTGGGCGAGGCCGCTGGCGCGTTGCGGTGCGCGCTCTCCAAAGATATGGAAACGGCCATGTCCATCGCCGCCGGGTCGAGCGTGCAGATACCGCTCTTCGTCACCCCGCTGCTGGTCTTCATCAGCCTCGGCATCGCGGCGGGCGGCAGCAGCCAAGTGCTGACGTTGACCTTCCCGCCGGCTGAGTTGATTGTGGCTGGTCTGGTGACATTCGTCTATGCGCTCGTCAATCTGGATGGTGAGACGACCTGGCTGGAGGGGTTACAACTGCTCGCCTTCTATGTCATGGTTGCGGTCACCGCCTTCGCGCTGCCAGGGCAATAGACACACGCAACGGAAGGCGGCGGCCTCGCCGCGCGGCGCGCCAGGCAACCGGGATGCCGAGTGCCACACGCTTTGCCGCGCTCGGCAGGCTCTTCCCAACTCGCCATTTG
>JADMIN010000820.1 GCA_015478575.1 Ktedonobacterales bacterium
TGTGTGAGCACGACGTGCCGCACCGTTCCGTGAGCGCGCACGGAACACGATGGTTCCACCAAAAATCGGGGGTTGGTAAGGAGGCGTTGTTATTGGTAGTGGGGATGGGGGGGGTGCGCACAGAACAAGAGGCCGCTACTGTTGTGGGGTTATGAGACAACCACGACAGGAAGGGCCTCCGATGCAGTGTAGCGTAACGGTGATGGTGGAAGTCGGACCAGGGGACGGGATCAGCCAAGTGGAGGAGCGGGTGCCGCAAGCCGGACGCGCGGCGATGCGCGGGGCACTGGCGGCGGCGATGCGCGCATGCGAGGAACAGCATGTGGCGTGTCCACGCTGTGGGGCGAGCAGCGGCGAGCAGATCAGATCCCATGGGACGAAGCGACGCGTGGTGCTCACGCGCTGTGGGCGCGTGGACCTGCACATGCGCCGGCTGCGCTGTCTGGCGTGTGGGCAGCAGTTTCGTCCGAGCCAGCCGTGTCTGGCGGACCTGGGTGCGGCAAACGTGACGCCAGAACTGGCGGCGGCCTGTGCGCTGGCCGGAGCGTCGTGGCCCTACCAGACCGCCGCGCGCGTGCTGCGCGAACTGGGCGGGATCCAGGTCAGTGCCGAAGAAGTCCGCCAACTGAGCATCGCGGCGGGGAGCGCCGAAGCCGCGCGGCAGGCGCAGGACGCCGAGCGCCTGCTGACCCCCACGGCGGCAGACGTGCGCGCCGAGCGGAACCGGGAACGGGGTGCGCCGGTCGCGTTGGTCGCGCCGGTCGAACGCTTGGTCGTGGGCCTGGATGGGGGCTGGATCCCCAGCCGTGAGCAGGCGGGCGGGATGGAAGGCAAGGTGGGGGGGGTGAGCACGGGGACGGAGCCGGTTGGCAAGCTCGGGCGTCAGCGCCTCACGCCGCGCCGCTATGTGGCCAGCTTCGGCTCCAGCGAGCGGGTCGGGATGCTGGCGTATGCCGCCGCCACGCAGCTGGGGGCAGTGGGAGGACCGGCGCGGGAGGCGCGCGAGCAATTCGTGCTGGGCGATGGGGCCACCTGGATCCATACGCAAGCTGGCCCGCACTTCCCCAACGCCCAGTCCATCCTCGATTGGGCCTATGTGGAGCGCGCGCTGCACCAGGCGATCCGCGCCGCGTGCTCGGGTCGCGCCAACCGCTCCCGCCGTCGCGACCTCCATCGCGTGATCCCCGATCACTGGTGGCACGGCGACGTGGACGCGACGCTCGTCGCCCTCACGGCATTGCGCCCCGGCGCACCAGGCGCCGACTCGGTGGCCCGCTTGGAAGCGACCATCCGCTATCCGCGGACGCAGCGGGCCTGGCTGGGCAACTATGCGGCCTGGCAGGAAGCGGGCGATCCGATCGGCAGTGGCATGGTCGAGCGGGCGATCTGCGTCGTGATTAATCGCCGCAAGGTAGTAGGTCAGGCGGACTTGCACAGCGGT
>JADMIN010000821.1 GCA_015478575.1 Ktedonobacterales bacterium
GGGCTCCCCGGCTCGAAGCGTCCCATCTGCGCGTACACCGCCTCTGGTGCCACGGCGCTGAAACACCTGGAGACGCCCGGCGGCACTGTTGAGCTGAGCGCCGCCTGCGCGAACTGCGACCCGTGCGCCGGAGCGTCCTGGCTCTGCTGTTCCATCGCCTGCTGCGCACGATACGCGAAGGCGTCTATCTCCGCGCGGATATCGCTCAGCAGTTTTTCGAGCTGCGCATGCTCGCGCACCCGCCATGCCGAGAGGTCTTCGCCCGCGTCATACGCCTGCTGCATATCGGCCAGTACGCCGTCCAACCGGCCCTGCACCGTGCCCCATGCCTGTTGATAGGCATCGGTCATGGTGGCGATGGCGCCTTGTTCGGCGGTCAGCAGGCGATTGCGGAAGTCCTGCGTGACCCGTTGGAGGTCGCTGACTACGGGCATGCGGCGCGGCTCCCTGGTTCTAGTGGGTTAGTGGCGTGTCGGCACGAGGAGCCGTGGCCGGCGCGTTTCCTGGGTCTGCGCCTCCACGGCGGTGAGCACCTGTGTCAGCACCTCGCGCATCGCCAGCGCGCGCACGAGCGTGATCTGCTCCTGCGAGACGCCGAGCACGCCGAGCAGCGCGACAGCCGTCTTGGCCTCGATCAGTGCTTGCAGGTTGCCGAGGTCAAACGAGCCGGGGTTGGCGTCCAGGCGTGGATCGAGAGCGTGGATGTTCGCGCGCAACCGCTCGCACTCGGCGAGCAGGGCCGCGACCTCCGGCCCGCGCTCCTCCGCCGTTTGCCGTGTGGCCGCGATGCCCTTGCCGCCGCGTTTGGCAGTCGTCTTGGTGCTCGTTGTAGTCGCCATTTACTCTCGCTCCTCCGCATGTTCAGAATGTTCAGAAGCCATTGCATCACGCGCCCATGCCGCCACGAGCCGCGTCGCCCACGGGTACGGCGTTGTGCCAACGAGCACGTCATCCCCCGATGCGCGCAGCCAATGGTCGCCCAGGTCGCAGCGGGCACAGACGCCATAGCCGTCAGGTAGCGGCACAATCTCCCATTCGGTCCAGCGATAGCGGCCATGCCGACAGGTCAGCGCGTGTGTCTCGCTCATACGTTCGCCTCCGTAGCGCCAGCCGGTGCGCGCCGCGTCCGTCGCGGCTTCGCAGGCTGTTTCGCTTGAGGCAATTCTACCGCCGCGGGTAGCGCGGGTAGTACCATCGCGGGCTGCTCGCCATACTCGCCGATGGTGGTGTGGCCTAGGCACGTGGTGTGCTTGTGGAGGTCGCGCGTCAGGGTCCGCAACTCGGCAAGTATGGCCGCGCTCGTCTCGACTTCCCGCGCCTCGGCGTCGTCTCGCTTCCGGTCCTTGGTCGCCTGGCGGTTCTGCGACATCATGATGATCGGTGCCGCGTAGGCCGCTTGCGTGCTAAAGAGCAGATTGAGCAGGATGAACGGGTAGGCGT
>JADMIN010000822.1 GCA_015478575.1 Ktedonobacterales bacterium
GCCGGCGCTGCTGGAGCACGCGCGGAGCGATCCCACGGGCACGAGCCTCCACCTTGTGGAACTGGGGATGGCTGCCCAGCGAAGCGCCTTGGCGCGCGCGTATGCCACCGGACGCGCGCCCACGGCGGCGGGCATGCTCTTCCGCGACCTCAGCGCCTGTGACGCCTTTGACATGATGGCGGAATTGGGCCACATCGTCCAGCCGACGTTGATCGTCGTCGGTGAGGAGGATCGGCTCACGCCACCAAAGTATGCCGCGTTCCTGCGTGACCACCTCGAGCGCGCTCAGCTTACCGTCGTACCGGGCGCTGGGCACTATGTCATGCTCGAAGCGCCCGACGCGGTGGCTGATGCGCTCCGCACGTGGCTGGCCCAGGCGTGAACGGGCGCCCCCTCACGTAGCCGCGGCGTCTATTTGCTCACCTGGTGCTGGGCACAGGCGTAGGCTGGGCCATTCGCTCCGGGATTCGCGAGGTCCTGGAGGGCCTGGCGCAACTGCGCATCCGGCGATTGCTGGATCTCGCTTGGCGTGAGGTTTTCCTCCTGCGCGACGAGCGGCGTGATGGGCGTGGCAGACGCGGGGATCGTCACTTGCTGATCAGGCACACAGCCACGGTGATAGATAGATTGGCCATTCGGCAGCAGGAACTCCTCGGTCCCCAGAATGAGCACCGAGCCATCGGCGAACTGGAAAGGATTGAGCACGGTGCCCGTGCCGAAGGTGGTCTGGCCGACGATGCGCACGTCGGGCCGGTTGACGGCAATCGCGCCGCTGACGATCTCGGCGGCGCTGGCCGTATCGCCATCCACGAGGATCACCAACGGGGTCGTGGTCGCCAGGCCGCCCGCCCGCACCACGTCGGTGATCGTGCCGGTGCGCGTCTTCTCGATCAGCACATCCTTGCCCGTACCCGCCGGGATGAACTCGCTCGCCACCGCGATGGCTTGATCAAGCAGTCCACCGGGATTGCCGCGCAAGTCCAGCACGATGCCTTTCACGCGCTTGGCCTGCGCGTCTTTGAGCGCCACCTTGAGCTGCGCATCGGTGTTGTTGGCGAATTCCGTGATCTGGATGTCGGCGACATCGAGGGTCGGAATGAGGTAGCTATAGACGATGGGTGCCGTGAATTCAGCGCGCGTCAGCGTGACGTTGAACGTCTGCGTCTTACTCACGCTCGGACGGAGGAGGGTGAGCGTCACCGGAGTGCCACTCTTCCCGCCGATGAGCGGACGCACCTGATCGAGCGTCATGCCGCGCACATCCTTGCCATCCACCCCGACGATCTGGTCGCCTGGCCGCAGATTGCCCTTGGAGGCGGGTGAATTGGGGACTACCGCGTCAATGCGCAACGGGATCGTTCCGCCGCCGCTCAGGTAGATGCCGATACCGACGCTCGGCGCGTTATTCAGGTCGTTCTGCTCGGCCTGGAACTGCTGTGC
>JADMIN010000823.1 GCA_015478575.1 Ktedonobacterales bacterium
GGTCGGGCAGGATCGCGCGGCGCGGCAGGCCAATGTCGCCGATGCTTTCGCCTGCCCCGACCCGGCGTCGGTGCGCGGGCAACGTATCGTGCTCCTCGATGATGTGGCGACGACGGGCGCAACGCTCGATGCCTGCGCGCGGGCACTCCGTGCAGCGGGCGTCGCCTCCGTTCACGCGCTTGTCATCGCGAAGGCGTAAGCGAAGCATATTGAACCGCCAAGTCGCTAAGAACGCCAATACGAGGGGCATAACAGAGAGAGCGCAGAGAACGCAGCGGTCACAGAGCAGGAAAGCACAACGATTCCTCGGTGCGCTCCGTGCTCTCTGTGTCCTCTGTGGCGAGTTTTTCCTCGGCGTTCCTGGCGGTTCAAGAGCCAGCCGGATGAACCGCAATGCTTGCCTCATACGTGTATGGTAGAGGGGGAGTGCGGGGGAATCATCGCGCAGTGAGGAGCGATCACGGGTGCTGGACGGGTGGCGACGGCGACGGGGCGGCGCCGCGCCGGAATTGGCTGCGGCCACGGATGAGGCGCTGCTGGTGCTGGCACAGGGGGGCGATACTGCCGCCTTTGAAATGCTCGTCCGCCGCTATACGCAACCCCTCTATGCCTTCGCGACGCGCATTCTCGGCAGTGCGGATGATGCGGCGGATGTCGTGCAGCATACGTTCATCCAGTGCTACAACGCCTTGCCCCGCCTGCGCGCCGATACCGCCCTGCGCCCGTGGTTCTATCGCGTCGCGCGCAACCGCTGCCTCGATCTGATTCGTCAGCGGCGCACGCTCCCTGCCAACCTACCGCATGATACTGACGAGGAACGGGGTGCCCTCGACAGTATCGCGGACAGCGGTCCCTCGCTCGAATCGCTCGCGGAGCGGCGTGATCTCCAGCGGCTCCTGGCGGAGGCGGTTGCCGGGCTGCCGCCGAAGTACCGTGAGGTCGTCGTTTTGCGATACGAGGGGGACCTGACGTTCGGGGAGATCGCGGAAACGCTTGGCATTCCGGAGAATAGCGCCAAGACGCTTTTCCAGCGGGCGAAAACGATGTTGCGCCTCGCGCTGCGCGAATGGGTGCGCGAGCAAGAGCAAGAGCAAGTGTAAGAGATATGTGAAACTTTCCCTTGCCATGCCGCGTGTACAGAGTAGGATACGCGGGCGAAGGATGGGCACAATGACGGACGAACACATGACAATCAACGGAGTGGACGGCGCGCCGCCGGATGACCTCGACCGCCTCTTCGCGCGGCTCGCGTCGCCGACGCCGCCCGCCGATTTGATCCCACAGATTTTGGCGCGGACGGTGGCGACCGCACCGGCCGCCGTCGCGGCGCGCGAGCGGGTGCGCACCGTCCTCTGGGTCTCCTATGGCGTGACGCTCTCGCTTGTGCTGGTCTGCGCGGTACTGCTCGGCCAGGCGCTCCACGCGACGGGCACGCTCGAT
>JADMIN010000824.1 GCA_015478575.1 Ktedonobacterales bacterium
TGGCCTCGGGCATGCCGTGCCCGCGTATCTGCTCAGAGCCATAGCGCGCCATGAACCCGATGACGAGCGCCCCCAGCGCCGGCACCACGATCTCGACGACGCCCAACCGGTTGCCAGCGGGCGAGACCAGCGCCGTATCCCAGCGCTGGAAGAAGAAGAGATTCGTGAAGAGACCAATCAGCCGCAACAGCGCCAGCGCCACGAACGCGCTGAGAATCCCGATCGCCACCGCGATCAGCGTGATGGGAATGACACGCGCCGTGGTCGTAAAATCACCCAACTCGCCATGCGCCTCGGGCTGCCCAAATCGTGCGAGCGCCCGTGACACGCGATCCCGGAGAGGGAGGAGCAAAGCGCGCATGCAACATACCCCTTATCGAAGAACAGCCTATACTTGCGGAACAGGTACTCTTTCTCAGAACCATCACCCCGCCCAAAGTATATCTCAATGCGATGCAAAAAGACACGCGCGGCCCGCCGCGCTCGCTCCTCTCGCTCATGCCGCCGCCCTGCCCATTCTTCTAGGTGCGCGCCGCTACCACACGCGGGTATGCTTAGAGCGACTTTCCGCGAACTGATCCCGCGAGCTGATCCCGCGAGCTGATTGCCCGCTCTCACCCGTGGGTTGGCCTCTGGTGGCGGGGCGAGTCGCTCCGCCCAGGGCAATCAGACGGGACACGCGCCGTTGTCCACCGCTCGCGTCTCCGTATGATGGGCCACCCGCGGCGTAGGGTAGCCTGCATCGCTCGCTCGTTCTGTGGAGGGCCTCCATGAATCCGTTCATCCTCATCCGCGCTGGCGTCTTCGCCCTCAGCGCCATGCTGGTCGTCATCACGCTCTTCTCCGCCACCCGCACCTTCGTGCTGCCCCGCAGCGCCCGCGATAAGATCGTGCGTCAAGTGTTCCTCACCACACGCAAGCTCTTCAATCTGCGCGCGCGCCTCGAACGCGACTACCTGGGCCGTGACCGCGTGATGGCGCTCTACGCACCAGTCAGTCTGCTAGTGATGCTGGCGGTCTGGCTCGCGCTCGTGCTCGCTGGCTATATGGGCATGTTCTGGGCGCTGGAGGCAGGCTCCCCACGCGCGGCCTTCGCCGTGAGCGGATCGTCGCTCTTCACGCTCGGCTTCGCCACCGTCAGCGATCTAGTGGTCACCATCCTCACCTTCTCCGAAGCCATGGTGGGCTTGATCCTCGTCGCCCTGCTCATCAGCTACCTGCCCACCATCTACTCCGCCTTCTCTCGGCGCGAGGCGGCCGTCACGCTGCTTGAGGTGCGGGCTGGCTCACCACCCTCAGCCATCGAGATGATCTCTCGCATCCATCGCCTGGGGCGCTACGAGAAGATGGCCGAGCTGTGGGTCACGTGGGAAGCCTGGTTCGCCGATATCGAAGAGACACACACCTCGCTCGCCGTGCTGATCTTGTTCCGCT
>JADMIN010000825.1 GCA_015478575.1 Ktedonobacterales bacterium
TCGTCCTCATGCCTCTATGCTACACCGCTGTGCAAGTCCGCCTGACCTACTACCTTCATCGCACGGGTGGAGGATCTGCTAGAGGAGGCCGCCGCCGATGGCGCCGTGCTGGTGGAGCCGCGTTTCGGCGGCGAGGCCGTGCTGCGACCCGGCTTCATGGCGCTCTTTCGTGAGGCCGAGCGGCGCGTACATGCGCGCTATCCCGCGCTACGCGCGGAAGCGGTTGTATCTCTGCTGTCTTGGCAACCTCCCCAGCGCCTCGCGTGCGTGTTCAACGCTTGCCTGCGTGCGGCGCGTGAGGGACTGGCAGGCATAGACTGGCTCTATGAGCCATACGACACCGAGGCCGAGTGGAAGACCATGTATCGCATGGCCGAACAGGCAGCGAATGCCGGACTCGGCATCACCGCACACGCCGGTGAATTCACCCCTGCCAATATCGCCGCCGCCCTGCGTGTCCCTGGCCTGACGCGCCTTGGCCATGCGGTCTATGCGGCACGTGATCCACGCTTGCTAGAGGGGCTCGCCGCGAGCGGTGTCACTGTGGAGTGCTCCCTCAGTTGCAATGTAGTGCTCGGAGCGGTCCCATCCTACGAGGCGCATCCGATCCGGCGCTTTGTGGAATATGGCATCCCAGTCGTCCTAGCAAGCGACAATCCTGTCCAGATCTGTACCACCATCGGGCGTGAGTACGCGCTGGCGCATGCCCTTGGCTGCTCGTCCAATGAGCTGCTCGGCTTCACGGCCAATGCCGTGCGGGCAGCCTTCGCCCCAGCCGCGCGCAGAGCGGCGCTGCTGACCGAGTTGCGGCAGTGGGAGGCTAGTGCGCGTACTGGTGGGGAGTCTGGCTAGCGCCCCGCCCGCCCCAAGGCGGTTCAAGCACTCCGCGCCCCAGCCACCCCATTCGTGACCATTCTCATACCGCATGCCGCCGCTCCCCGTCGTGCTATAATGCGATAGCTCACCTGTAGTGGTGAGCCACATGGGAAGCGAAGAGCGTGGCCATATGGGCACGAGTACCATCATCGCCTTCGGGTTAGCCTCGATCATCTTCCTCTCGGCCATGCTGCTCGCCGCCGCCGTCTTCCTGCGCGGCCAGTGGGATGCCCTGGGGCAATCGGAGCCGAAGAAGCGGCGAGATTAGCTGGCGACCGGTGGCCACCCATCGCCCGCGAGGAGGGCCGCGAGTGCGCCCGCGGCTGAGGGCGGCGCGGAAAGCCACGCGCGGAGCGCTTGCCCGCGCCCATCTGGCGCCGCGCTTGCCGCGACGAGCGCGCCCAGGGGTGGCAGCGGCACCCCATCATCTGGCGTCTCTGCCGCCAATGCCCGCAACCAACCCTCGCGTAGCGCATACCGCTCCCCGGCCTCGCTGCCTTCCGGGGCATAGGCTCCCGTTTCACGCACCAGCGCCAGCGCCTCCGGTGGCAGCAGGGC
>JADMIN010000099.1 GCA_015478575.1 Ktedonobacterales bacterium
AGCTGATGTGGCCTGCCATACGCGATTGAGGTGCGGGGTACGATGGCCTCGCGCACCTGGTCGGCCCGCACGTAGCCAAGGTGATACCGGCCCTGTTGCTTGGGCGCGTCCGCATCGGAGATGTACGAGTAGAAAGGATGGTTGGCCGTGACATTCAGCTTGCGCTCGCCGAGCGAAACGGTGCGGACCGGCTGCATGCCAGAGAAGCGCTTGGCCGTGACGGCGCGGAAGCAGAGCTGACCGGCACTCTCATCATAGGAGAGGACCTTGTCCCCGATAGCGAGTGACTCAATGGTTTGGATGCCATGCGGTGTCGTGACCGTTGATCCCTCCGCCAAACAGCCCAAGTTACCGTCCACCCATTCCATCGTCGCGCCCTCGTAGGCAGTGGCACGCTTGGTAACGAGGTTATAGACGTTCTTTGACCAGTTCTGGATCGTGGTGTAGCGCACACGGGCATTCTTGAGCACGACGATCTCGACGACGGCGCTGTGCAGACTGTCTGATGTGTACGTGGGGGCCGTGCAGCCCTCGACATAATGCACATAGCTATCTTCATCGGCGATGATGATGGTGCGCTCGAATTGGCCCATATTCTTCGCGTTGATGCGGAAGTACGCCTGAAGCGGAATATCCACCCTGACACCCTTCGGCACATAGATGAAGCTGCCACCGCTCCATACCGCGCTGTTGAGCGCGGCAAACTTGTTGTCGTTGGGAGGGATGATGGTCGCGAAGTATTTGCGGAAGAGTTCCTCATGCTCGCGCAGCGCCGTCCCTGGATCTACGAAGATGACCCCAAGCTTCTCCAGATCCTCGCGGACCTTGTGGTAGATCACTTCGCTTTCATATTGCGCGCCCACGCCAGCCAGATACTTGCGCTCCGCCTCAGGGATGCCGAGTTGCTCGAAGGTGTCCTTGATCTCGGCGGGCAGGTCGTCCCAGGTCTTGCCAGCCTCCTGGGTCGGCTTGATGTAGTAATAAATGTCATCGAAGTCAATGCCACTGAGGTCGCCGCCCCACGTCGGCATCGGCTTCTTCAGGAAGATATCGAGACTCTTATGGCGAAAATCACGCATCCATTGCGGCTCGCCCTTGAGTTGCGAGATCTCCTCAACGATCTCGTGCGAGAGGCCTTTGCGCGACTTGAAGATGTAATTCTCGGGCTTGCTAAAGCCCCACTTGTATTGCTCTAGCTCTTCGCCTACGTCGGTATCCGTGGTCACGATGGTGCCTCCATTAGCGATGCTCAGGTCCGGGACCCCACGGCCTCGCGACTCTGGCTGGACCGGCGCGCCATACCGCCTGTGATGGGCTGTGACACACCGCCATTGCCTGGTATGATGGCGCGCGCGCCTTCACGCCGCGTCACGCGCTTAATCCTGACTGATCCACTCGGATATAGTATGCCACGGGTGCGCCCCTAGGGTCAAGGGCGGATAACGCCCGAAACCGCGGGCAGCGCAGGCTGAGCCGCTCCACCGACCGCGGCGCCAGGGCGTGCGCGGGCAGGCTTGAGCCAGGCGGGCGCGAGACGGCTAGGAGACAGGCACTGGATGGCGAGTAGTTTGGCATGAGATTTTGCTATAACTGGAGAGCGAGGGCGGATGCTGGGAGGATCGCCTGGGGTTTGCCCGGCGGGCCTGTGCGTCCCAGGGGCGCGTGCCGCCCTGGAGTGAGAGAAAGGAGGCGCCATCCCACGCGAGGAGTCCATGGGCGGGAGTGCATGGGTGGGAGTCCATGGGCACGAGCGCTCCAGCGTGTGGTATGGCCAGTACAATGGACGCATCTACGAAGAAAGAGGCTCTTCGCCTCTTCACCTATGGGCTATATGCCGTCACCTGTGGCGATGAGCGCGAGCGCACCGCCTTCACCGCGAACTGGCTCTCGCAGGTCTCTTTCGATCCGCCGCTGGTGGTTGTCTCGGTCGAGAATACGTCGCACTCACTGCCGCTCATCCGGCGCACGGGCCGCTTTGCCGTCAATATCTTCGCCGCCGACGAGCGCGACCTCTCTGGGCGACTGGGTAAGGGCTACGAGAAGCACCCCGAGAAGCTAGACGGCATACGATTTGGCAGCGCGGAGGGCGGGTGCCCCGTCTTGGCGGACGCGCCCGCGTGGGTGGTGTGTCAGGTCACCGGCGAGCTGCCAGCTGGCGATTCGACGCTGGTGCTCGGCCACGTGATGGATGCGCGGGTCAACCGCCGAGTCGAGCCGCTGACGATGCTCGCCGCCGGCTTCAAGCACGCGGGATAATGGGCACTGAGGAAGGATAACCAGTCAGCATCACGCGCCGTGAGGCCTCGGAGAGAAGAGGCAACGGAAGAGACAAGGCGGCCGCTCAACCACCGAGCGGCCGCTCATCTATTGGTCCATTCCGGCGGGCCTCTTCGCCTGCCGCGCTACGAGGCCGTGGGGGTCGCCGTCTGGCGCTCCTCGGCGGATGCTACAGGCGGAGTGGGAGCGGCGGCAAGGTCATTGGGCGCCGGCTCTCCCGCGACGGGCAGAGCGGCTTCCTTCGCGGCCTGGCCGTCACCTTCAGGTGGGAGCGCCGCCTCACCACCCGCGCGTGCCTGTGGCGCCGAGGCCCGTCGCTTCGCTGGCTCCCAGCCAGGGGCGCGTGAGACGATCAACGAGACCATCTTGCCTTCCATGGATGGCGCGCGCTCGACGAGTGCCGCCCCCTTGAGCTCCGCGATGACCCGTTCGAGCAACTGGCGCCCAAGCTCAGGATGCGCCATCTCGCGCCCGCGGAAGATCACGCCGACCTTGACTTTGTCGCCATCCGCGAGGAACTCTTCAATCTTGCGTACCTTGACCATCAGGTCATGGTCGTCGGTGCGGGGGCGCATGCGGATTTCTTTGAGTTCCGTCGTCCGCTGGTGCTTGCGCGCCTCGCTCTCCTTCTTCGCCTGCTCATACTTGAACCGGCCGTAATCCATGAGTTTGCAGACGGGCGGCACCGCCATCGGCGACACTTCCACCAGATCGAGGTCGCGCTCGCGCGCGAGCGCCAACGCCTGCCCGGACGGCATCACGCCGACCATCTGGCCTTCTTCGTCAATCAAACGAACCTCGCGTGCCCGCACGCGCTCATTGATTCGCGTCTCCCGAGGGCGGTTATCCCCTCGAAAATCTCTGTTGATAAGTACATCCTCCATTAGGCTCATCCGGCGGCACACACGCGGTTTTCTCCGCTCACCATCACGCCAGCGCGCCGCCTCTTCCGCGCCGTGGTGCTACGGACGCCATCGCGGTTGGGCCGAATCCACGACCGCGACTAATGTTCTGTAGTGTAGCACACGCCTGCCCTTGGCACAAGGGAGCGAAGCAAGCCGACAAAGCAAGCCCAGACAGACACGCAGACGCCCACACGCGGACTCATCGGGCCGAGGGGGCGACACAACCAATCATTCCCTCTGCCGCGACAGGCGTCCCCTGGGTATGCTACGCTGTATGCTATCGCGCGGCCAGTGCGCCGCCGTTGGCATCACGGCGCCCGACGGGTCGGCAGGGGAGGCTCTGGAATGGATATTCGGTGTGAGCGATGTGGGCGCGAGGCCCCGCCCGACGCGCAGTTCTGCCCCGCGTGCGGGGCGGTGCTCGATGCGTTCGCGCCGGTGCCCGCCACCGGGCGCTTGGCTCCACGTTATCTGCTGCACAACCGCTACCTGATCCTGAATAAGCTCGCCCAGGGCGGCCAGAGCGCCGTCTATCACGCGCTCGATACGCTCGAAGGCGGAGCGGAGCGCGCCATTAAGGAGATGAGTGAGAGCGACCTCTCGCCCCAGGAGCGCGAGAAGGCGATCAACGGCTTCATGCGTGAAGCCCGCATGCTCTACACCCTCCAGCACCCCGGCCTCGCGCAGGTCTACGAGGTCTTCGTTGAGGGACACAAACACTACCTGGTGATGGAGTATGTGCCGGGTCACAATCTCGAAGATGAGCTGATGAAAGCCGGGCGCCCGCTGGAGTGGGAGCGCGTGGTGCGCTGGGGCATGGAACTCTGCGACCTCTTTACCTACCTGCACACGCAGCAGCCTCCCATCATCTATCGCGATCTCAAGCCACCTAACGTCATGCTCACGCCCAATGGGGCGATGAAGCTGATTGATTTTGGCATCGCGCGCTGGCTCTATCCTGACCGACAGGATACCGCTCAACTCGGCACGGATGGCTATGCGCCCCCTGAGCAGTACACCGCGCACTCCGAGCCGCGCTCCGATCTCTACGCGCTCGGCGCGACGCTTTATCACCTGCTGACCGGGCGTGTGCCCGAACCCGCGCCGCAGCGCCTGGGCGGCCGCCAGCTCACGCCGATCCGTACCCATAATCCCGCCGTGCCCGAGACAGTTGAGCGTGTTGTGGGGCTGGCGCTCGCGTTGCAGGCGCAAGATCGCTTTACCAGCGCCGCCAAGATGCGCGAGGCACTGGAGTGGACGCTACGGCGGAGCGACGAGGGCCACGGCCAGAGACGCCTGACGCCCCCTCCCGCCGCGGGCAAGCGTGGTGCCCCACACGGCTCCACGGCTGGTGCCGTCGCTGGCGCTCATGGCGCCGCGCTCCCACGGCTGCATGTCGCGCCGCTCCGGCTTGATGCCGGCTTCATTGAGCCGGAGGGCAGCCGCACGCTGACACTCGATCTCACCAATCGTGGCGGAGGACAGCTCACCGGGCGCACGGAGACCAATCTGCCCAGCCTCCAGGTGACGCCGCGGACATTTGATGAGCGTGTGCCCAGCCTCCAAGTGCATATTGATACGACTGGCCTACCTAACGGCCCCTATGTCTGCCATATCGCCATCCGCACCAACGGCGGCGACCAGATCGTTCCAGTGCGCTTCACCGTGCGGACGAGCCTTGGCTCATACTCCGGGCGACCCTAGCATCACGCGATAGCATCACGCGATGGCCACGCCGGTGCGCAGCCGGCATTTGAACAGGAGCATGCATGCACACACCTAGCGCCCGGCTGGCCATTCTCGGTGGCAGCGGCCTCTACCAGATGGATGGCTTGACGATCCATGATGAGGTCCGCCCGCACACGCCCTTTGGCGATCCCAGCGACGCTATCGCGGTTGGCATGCTGGGCAACGTGCCGACCGCCTTCCTTCCGCGCCACGGTCGCGGCCACCAGCTCAGCCCGTCTGAGGTGCCCTCACGCGCGAATATCTACGCGCTCAAAGCCCTGGGCGTGGAATGGATTCTCTCAGTCAGCGCCGTGGGCAGTCTGCGTGAGGACTACGCGCCGCTCGACCTCGTTATTCCTGACCAGCTCTTTGACCGTACCAAGATGCGCCCGAGCGGCTTCTTCGAGGGCGGGGTCGTCGCGCACGTCGCGTTCGCTGAGCCGTTCTGCCCTCACCTGAGCGGTCTGCTGGCGACGGCGAGCGGAGACCTGGGCGGTACGCGGGCGCATCGTGGTGGCACCTATGTCTGCATCGAGGGGCCGCAATTCTCGACGCGCGCCGAGTCGCGCATCTATCGCCAGTTGGGCTGCGATATCATTGGCATGACGGCGCTGCCCGAGGCCAAGCTCGCCCGCGAGGCGGAGATCTGTTACGCCACCATCGCCTGTGTCACCGACTACGATGTCTGGCGCGAGAGCGAGGAGCAGGTGACGGTCGAGATGGTGGTGGCGAACCTCGCGCGCAACGTGGCCACGGCCCAGCGTCTCCTCCGCGCCGTGGCCGCCAGCCTCCCGGCCGACCGCGCCGCCGTCTCCTGTGGCTGCGCCAGCGCTCTTCGTGGCGCCATCATGACACCCCCCGCGCTCATCTCCACGTCGCTCCGTGAGCGCTACCACGTGCTGATCAGCAAGTATCTGGCGGGCTGAGTGGTTCATAGGCGGGGCAGGCCGCGCCGCGGCGCGGCCATTCGGCATGGCCAGCGGTGCGAAACACCCCGCTGGCGTGCTTCTCATACGCGCTTCACACACCCGGCAGCCGCAGCACGCGCCGATAGAGATCGCTATAGGCACGGGCGCTGGCGGACCAGCGCGAGTCATATGCCATGGCGCGCGCGACCAGCACGGGCCAGCGCTCGCGGTCGGCGTAGTGCCTGAGCGCCCGGCGCAGCGCGTCGAGCAGGGCCGCGGCGCTGTACGTGGTGAAGCTGATGCCGTTGCCGCCATCGGGGTCGGCGTCGAGGTCGGTGACGGTGTCGGCCAGGCCGCCAGTCGCGCGCACGATGGGCAGTGTGCCATAGCGCAACGCGAGCAACTGCCCTAGCCCGCCTGGCTCGAAGGCGCTGGGCATGAGGAAGAAATCCGCGCCGGCGTAGATGCGACGGGAGAGGGCGATGTCGAAGCCAATACGCGCGCGCACATTGCCCGTACGCTCAGAAAGCGCGCGGAAGAGGTGCTCATAGCGCGGCTGCCCCGTTCCGAGCACGACGACGTGGAGCGGCAGCGTGGCCAATTCCTCAGCCGCCTGGGCGACAAGATCAAAGCCCTTCTGATCCACCAGTCGGCTCACCACGCCTACTACCGGCATCTCCGCCTCCTCTGGCAGCGCGAAGGCTTCGCGCAGTGCCGCGCGATTGCGCGCTTTGGCAGGCAGCGCGTCCGCGGCGGTGTAGCGCGCCGCCAGCGCCTCGTCGGTGGCGGGGTCCCAACTGCCCCAGTCAATGCCATTGGGAATGCCAAAGAGGCGTGTGTGGCGCTGGAAGAGCACCTCATCTAGCCCCCAGCCCTGGTCCAGCGTCTGAATCTCGTCGGCGTAGCGGCGTGAGACGGTGGTTACGGCGTCGGCATAGTTGATGCCGGCCTTCATCCAGTTCACATCGCCCCAATACTCGAGGCCGTCGTGCGCGAAGAGGCGCGAGCGATCCAGCCCAGCCTCGTCGAGAATGCTCGGATCCCAGCGCCCCTGATATTGCAAGTTGTGGATGGTATAGAGCAGGCGCGTCGCCCCCTGGCGCAGCAGGTGGCGGTAGCTGGTGCGCAGGTAGGCGGCACAGGGAGCGGTCTGCCAATCATGCAAGTGGATGATGTCAGGAGTGAAGTCGAGGGCGGGCAGAGCGTCGAGGAGTCCACGGCAGAAGAGCAGGAAGCGCCGTTGCTCGTCATGCTGGTCCTGGCCGAGGTAGAGCCGGGCGTGTCGCCCAAAGTAGCCCTCGTGCTCCAGCAGATACACGGCAACCGGCGCGTTGGGCAGCGCGGTTTGGCGCATGCGGATCGTCTGGTTGTCGCCAAACATCCAGAGGGTGCGCGTGACGCCTGTCTCGCGCACTGCCCAGCGCTCGGCGGCGATGGTGCCATAGCGCGGCAGGGCGATGCGCACGTCGTGGCCCTGCGCGGCCAGCTCCTTGGGCAGACTGCCCAGCACATCGGCCACGCCGCCTTCCTTGGCGAAGGGCGCCGCCTCGGTCGCGACCATCAGGATCCGCAAGCGCGGCTCATCGGTCATCTTTCCCTCACCGCCTCCAGTTGTCATCGGCCTCGCCTCTTCGTGCCGCAGTATGCATGCCAGTCGCGTCGGAACGACCTGCCTGCCCGATAGGTAAATTGGCTGCGCACGTAGCGAGGAGCCGCTGGCCATGCTACAGTGGAAGCCAACGTCAAGCAGCGTGTGATGTAGGAGGCATCCGGCGGCAGAGCAGCAGGACGCGGGTCGCGGAAGGTTTGCTGTAGTTGCGGCTCCCCTTGACCCATCGCCTTTCAGTTCTTAGAGCTCTGCCAGGGTTGCCATCATGGGTACGCTCTTCAGGTGTCATGCCTCTAACCGAGCAGCCCTGGCATTCCACCTAAATAGTTACGATGCCATTTGGTCTGGGGCAGCCATGGAC
>JADMIN010000826.1 GCA_015478575.1 Ktedonobacterales bacterium
GACTGACCCTTATTCCCGTACGGCGGGCGGCGCCACGCCGGCCCAACAACACCGCGAGCATGTTTGGCGGTGGCGTGCTCGCTCCTGATACGGTGGCTCAAGCCAATGAGGCGGGCGAGAACGACACCAGCACGGGAAACGGCGAGAGCGATGGCGACGGCGAGTTGGTCGCGATCTCCCCTGAGGAGATCAGCCAGTTGCCACCCAATGAACTTCAGCGCTTGCGCGCGAACCGCGATCAGGTGGAGCAACTGCTGGAGCGCATGCTGCCACGCATTCACCAGCTCGAGGAGACGGCCCGCGCGAGTCTGCGCGCGCTGGACCGGGTGGTGGCCGAGAAAGCCCTCGCCACGCTCGGAGATGAGACCATCGCACGGTATAAGATGGCCTCGGCGGATGCTGTTGAGTTCCTCCAGCACCTACGTGCAGATCTCATCGCCCACGCGGATCGCTTGAACGACGGCGAGAGCGGCACTGACGGGGACCAGGGCGAGGGTGAGGGCGGGCAGGAGGGGCCGAGTGAGGGCGCGGGCGCCATTGATGATGAGCGGGATGTTAGCCCGGCGCTGGCGTTCTTCCTGCGTCGCTACGCGGTCAACGTCATCAGCGCGCACAAGGCTGACGAGCACGCGCCGGTGATCGAGGAGCAGAATCCGACGCGCGGCAATCTGCTGGGCCGTATCGAGCTTGGGTTGATTCAGGGTATGCCATACACTGATCATCTGATGATCAAGCCGGGCGCGCTGCATCGCGCGAATGGCGGCTACCTCATCATCCACGCGCGCGACCTGTTCAATTCACAGCGTGCCTGGGATACGCTGAAGAAGACGTTGCGCTTCGGCACCATCACCACTGATATCAACGCCGATGGCACCGATGGCCCGCGCAGCACCTCCCTGCGGCCGGAGCCGATCCAGGCGAATATCCGTGTCATTCTGATCGGCACGCGGGCCATCTACGTGAGTCTGGTGGAACTCGATCCAGAGTTCCGTGAACTCTTCAAGGTCCGCGCCGATTTCGATGACTCGATGCCACGCCTTCTGGAGAATGAGAAGGCGTACGCGAATTTCGCGGGTGAGGTGGCCCGCTCGACCGGCAGTCCGCCGCTCACTTCAGAGGCGGTGGCTTTGCTGATCCAGCAGGGCAGTCGCTGGGCCGATGATCAAAACCGCCTCTCGACCCTCTTTGGGGATGTGCGCGATCTCACCTCCGAGGCGTGCTACTGGGCGCGCAAGAGCCAGGCGGCAACGACGGCGCGGACGCACATGGCCACCGCCATCGCGCAGCGCGAGCGCCGTGTCAGCTTGCTGCCGGAGCGTGCGCTCTATGAGCCGCGGCAGAATGGGCAGGTGTTGATTGACACAGAGACGGAGGTCGTCGGGCAGATCAACGGGCTTTCCGTCGTGGAGACGGTGGATATGGCGTATGGTC
>JADMIN010000100.1 GCA_015478575.1 Ktedonobacterales bacterium
GTCGTCGGCACGTTGTGATCGGCCACGGCGATGGTGGCGCTCGGACGGCGCACCGGGCGCCCGGCCATGCGCAGCCCCTCGAAGGCCTGAGGGCTCGTCACCTCGTGGACGAGATGACGGTCGATATAGATGACGCACGTGCCATCCGCCTGACGGTCGACCACGTGGCTGTCCCAGATCTTGTCGAAAAGCGTGCGCGATTTAGCCATGACCGATCCCTTCCGCCCCTCATCCTCCCGCTGGCGCAGGTCCCTCGCCGATCCGCTTTGCGGCTCGATCACCGCCAGCGGCGGGAGGGGTAAGCGTCACCCGGCTAGGCTTACGACGCCTCGCCGCCGCTCTTCGCCGGCGCCGCGCCGGTCTCACGGCCGCGCTCCGCGATGCGGGCGGCCTTGCCGGTGCGGCCGCGCAGATAGTAGAGCTTGGCGCGGCGCACGGCGCCGCGGCGCACGACCTCGATCGCCGTGACGCGGGGCGAGTAGAGCGGGAAGATGCGCTCCACGCCCTCGCCGTAGGAGATCTTGCGCAAGGTGAAGTTCGAATTGATGCCGGCGTTCTTGCGGGCGATGCAGACACCCTCGAACGCCTGGACGCGCTCGCGCTCGCCCTCGACCACCTTGACGCTGACGCGCACCGTGTCGCCGGGCACGAACTCCGGCACCGGCCGCTGGGCGATTGAGATGGCGCAAACCTTCCCCCAAGCGAATGTCATCGGCCTAGATGTCAAGCCACCAGCGGTGGATGAGCGCGCGAGCACCAGCCCCGGGTTGGACACCCGACCCCCCAACTACGCCTTCGTCCCCGGCAACCTCCTCGAAGGGCTGCCATTCCCCGACGCCACCTTTGACTTCACGCATATGCGCCTGCTCTTCACTGCCATCCCGCACGATCGCTGGCCCTTCGTCGTCAGCGAGTTAGCGCGCGTGACGCGACCGGGTGGCTGGGTCGAGCTGGTCGAGTCCATTGGGCTGATCAATGGCGGCCCGCACATTGATCTGCTCATGGTCTGGATCAGGCAGCTCTCGGCGCGGCGCGCGGTTGATCTGCTGGATGGCAGCCGAGTCGCCGACTATCTGCGTGGCGCGCAACTGGTCAACGTCGCCGCGCGCACCATCAACCTGCCCACCGGACTTCACGGCCAGCGGCTCGGCATGATGGTCGCCACTGATTTCGCCTCCGTCTGCAAGGGATTCGGTGGCGTCGCCGTCGCCCAGGGCGTGACCACGCAGGAGCAATTTGATGAGACGCTGACCAGGGCACAGGCTGATCTCAACACCCTCGACTACCCCTGCGTCACGCCATTCTACATCGCGTACGGCCAGCGCCCCGTGTAGACGCGCCCGCCCGCCAGGCAGACGCGCGGAACCAACAGCTCGCGGGCGCCCAGCGCACAACAGCGCGGCGCCCGCAAGGGAGGATAGGGGAAGAGAGCGGCGGCATGGCGACCGAACAGGGGCGAGTGGCCATCCTGGGGCTGGGGCTGATGGGTGCGTCGCTGGGGCTGGCGTTGCGCACCCACGCGCCCGCGCGCCATAGCATCGCTGGCTACGATGCCGCGCCGGGTGTGGCCGCGCGAGCGCGGGCGTTGGGTGCCGTGGATACGCCATGCCAGGCGGTCGCGGAGGCGGTGGCGGGGGCCAACCTCGTGGTGCTGGCGGCGCCAGTGCTCGCGCTCCGCGAGTTGCTGGCCGCCATCGCGCCGCACCTAGCCGCTGGCGCGGTCGTCACCGACCTGGGCAGTGTCAAAGCCGCCGTGGTCGCCTGGGCTGAGGAGTTGCTCCCCGATGCGTCGCGCTTTGTTGGTGGGCATCCCATGACGGGCCGTGAGTGCTCCGGCGTGGCAGCCGCCGACCCCACACTCTATCGCGGCCACACGTGGTGCCTGACCCCCACCGCCCGCACCGCGCCCCTCGCCCTGCGCCGTGTCCAGGCGATGGCGCGGCGGGTAGGCGCCCGCCCGCGCGTGCTCGATGCCACCCGGCATGACGCGGCCGTCGCCGCCATCAGCCACCTGCCGCTGCTGGCCGCCGCGGCGCTGGCGCTGACCGCCAGCGCCGATCCTGACTGGCCCGAGGCGCGCCGACTCGCGGCTGGCGGCTTCCATGACACCACGCGCGTCGCATCAGGCGATCCACGCATGGCCCGCGATATCTGCCTGACGAACACCCAGCCAGTCCTGGCCTGCCTCGACCGCTACCTCGCGACACTCCAAGCGCTGCGTGCCCGCGTGGCGGCGGGCGACGCCAGCATCGAAACCTGCTTTGCCCAGGCCAAGCGCGCGCGCGATGCCTGGCTGGCGGAGCGTGACGCGCCTTCCACGCATCCCCCTGGCTGAGCCACCACACTCCCGCCACGAGAGGCGCACAGAACACATTGACAAACATCAATGTTCTGTGCTACCATCGCGACATGGACATGCACACACCAACCCATCCCGTGCCAGAGCACACGCAGCCGTGCTGTGAGAACACCCCCCTGCCCATGCTCGCACCGGCGCGCGCCACCACGCTGGCCGAGCGGCTGAAGGCGCTCGCCGATCCCACGCGCCTGCGCATGCTCGATCTGCTCACCCAGCAGCCAGCGCCGCTCTGCGTCTGCGATATCACCTCGCGGTTCGTGTTGCGCCAGCCGACGATTAGCCACCATCTACGCCTCCTGCGCGAGGCGGGGCTGATCGCGGGAGAGAAGCGCGGCGTCTGGTCGTATTACCAGGCCACGGAGGCGGGGCGCGCATGTCTGATAGCGGTGAGGGCCTTGCCGTAAGGCTCCTCTTTTTTGCCTAGATTCATTGATGCATATCAATGAAAGGAGTGCCTCTCATGAGCGATATCGTGAACCCATCCGAAGCGGAGACCATCACCGAGCGCGTGCGCGAGCGTTATGCCGATGCCGCCCGGCGCGTACAGGCTGGTAGCGGCGGCTGCGGACCCCGCACCGACGCCGTCACGACTGATCTCTACGCCCACGATGACGTCGCCGACCTACCAGAGGATGCCGTGCTGGCCTCGCTTGGCTGCGGCAATCCCACCGCGCTGATTGACCTGCGCGCGGGCGAGACCGTGCTGGATCTCGGCTCCGGCGGGGGCATTGACGTGCTGCTCTCGGCGCGGCGGGTCGGACCGACCGGCTTCGTCTATGGCCTGGACATGACCGATGAGATGCTCGCGCTCGCGCTGGAGAATAAGGCCAAGGCCGGCGCGACCAATGTGGCCTTCCTGCGCGGGCGCATCGAGGCCATCCCCCTGCCTGACGCCGCGGTTGATGTCGTCATCAGCAACTGCGTCATCAATCTCGCCGCCGATAAGTCGCTGGTGTTGCGCGACGCCTTCCGCGTCCTCAAGCCCGGCGGACGCTTCGCCGTCTCGGATGTCGTCGCGGATGGTCCCGTGCCTCAGGCATTGCGCCAGAATATGGAGGCTTGGGTCGGCTGCCTGGCGGGCGCGCTGGAGACCACAGCCTACCAACGGCTGCTGGAGGAAGCCGGCTTCGAGGATGTGAGCGTCACGATAACGCGGCGCTACACCGTGGCCGAGGCCGGGCTTGATCCCAGCACCCTCCCCTCCGGCTGGGAGGCCGGTGATGGCAAGCTCGCCAGCGCCTTTGTGCGCGCCACCAAGCCGGTGAGCGCCGCGGCCTCCACGCCCGCGGCCAGCCGCGAGCTGCCAGTGGCCTCGGCGGGCGGCTGCTGCGGAGGCGGCTGCGGCTGTAACGCATAGCAGTTGCGCGGCGCCAAGACACCACGCCATGGCCGCACGTGCGCAAACAGCGTGCGCAAACAGCGTGGGAGCGCCTCAGAGAGGCGCTCCGCCGCCGCGGGTACGGACGTCCGCACCCGCGGCGGGCGTGTTCCGGCGACTGCCACGACCGCTAGGGATGTCCTTCCGCCTGACCCAAAGAACAGGTTCACCCCCTACCGTTGGCCCGTGGCTCCCCTCGGCTGTCCCTGGTACGCTCTTGAGCAGTGGCGCGATGCCAATGTTCGAGAGCGGCATCACGCGAAGGAGATGAGGTACGCATGACGCTGGTCAATCCCGCTATCGAACGTATCACCGCGCTCATGGCGCTGGCCACTGGCGACGAAAAGCACGACCCCAGCACGCACTCCACGCTCGATGTGCTCTGGGTGCTCTACGACCGCATCCTGCGCTATGACCCCCAGAGGCCCCGCTGGGAGGGGCGCGACCGCTTCGTCCTCAGCAAGGGGCATGGCCCGCTCGCCTACTACGCCATCCTCGCCGACAAGGGCTTCTTCCCCAAAGACGAGTTGACGAAGTTCATGCGGTGGGATGGCATCCTCGGCGGCCACCCCGACCGCAATCGCGTGCCGGGCGTCGAGACCTCCACCGGCTCATTGGGCCACGGTCTGCCGATGGCGCTCGGAATGGCCCTGGCGCTCCGCATCCAGGGGAGAGACCAGCGCGTCTTCGCCCTGGTGGGCGACGGCGAGTGCAACGAAGGCTCGATCTGGGAATCGGCCCTGCTGGCCAGCCAACAACAGCTCTCGGCGCTCACCTGCATCATCATCAACAACGCCAGCAGCACGAACGACCTCGGCGACATCGCCGCCAAATTCGCGGCCTTTGGCTGGGCGGCGACCACCGTCGCCGGGCGCGACCACGAGCGGATCGCGCACGCGCTGGCCACCCACGACGACACCCGTCCGACGGCGGTAGTCGCCCTGATCGCCTAACAGACATGAGGAGAATACACTATGCGGGCGACGATGCGAGACCAGATGGTGGCGACAGTAGAGGACCTCCTCGGGCGCGACGAGCGGCTGGCCGTGCTGCTCGGCAACATCAGCGTGACACAGATGCGCGCGGCGATGCGCCGCTATCCTGGGCGCGTGGTGGACGTGGGCATCCTAGAACAAGCGATGGTAAGCGTCGCGGCGGGCCTGGCCCTCGAAGGGCTGATTCCAGTGGTGCATACCATCGCGCCCTTTCTGGCTGAGCGCGCCTTCGAGCAGCTCAAAGACGACTTCTGCTTCCAGCGCCTGGGCGGCAACTTCATCACCATCGGCGCATCCTACGACTACAGCACCGAAGGCATGACACACCAGGCGCCAGGTGATGTGCAGATTCTGCGCAGCCTGCCGGGCATGCGCCTCGTCGTGCCCGGCACACCGAGCGAGTTCGATGCCCTCTTCCGCGCGGCCTACGCCGACGGCACGCCCACCTACTTCCGTCTGAGCGCGCGGCGCAATCCTGACGACATACCCGTGCGCTTTGGCCGCGCGGCGGTCATCCGTGAGGGGAGCCTAGCTACCGTGGTAGCCGTTGGCCCGGCGCTGGCCCCCACCTTGGCCGCCGCGGAAGGGCTAGATGTCAGCATTCTCTACTACACGACCGCTGCCCCCTTCGATGTCGAGACCCTTCGGCTACACGGCCGATCAGGCAAAGTCGCGCTGGTCGAGCCATACTACGCTGGCACGCTCACACCAGAGATCACGACAGCGCTGGCGCCCGCGCCCGTGCGCGTCGAAGCCATCGGCGTGCCACGCGAGGTGCTTTCCCACTACGGCACGCCAGACCAGCATGATGCGGCTATCGGCTTCACTCCCCAGGGCATCCGCGCCCGGCTCATCCACTTGCTGGAGGACTAGCCCGCGACACCGTGCGCTCTGTGCATCGCCTCAGCGTCCCCCCGCAACCTCGCGCCCATCTTCCGTGTTCTCTTGAGTGGAGGCGGAAGTGAGACCCGTGTGGTGGCGACGGTGGCGGCGCGCCAAGCGTGTTCCATCCTCCAACGCTCACCCCAACAGCGTATGAGACCACAACAGGAGGGACAACAATGGCCATCGCGAGCGCGGCGGAGAGCCTCGCCACGGGCGACGTGACGACCTGGGCGGGACGTATACGAGTAGCGGCCTCACGCGCGGGCATCCGCCAGGTCTGGCTGCCAGACTGGCACGTGTCCCCAGCGCACACTGAGACTCAGACGCCGCGCGTGCCCATCGCGCGCGGCGATGGCGGCGCGGCAGAGCGACACGTGCGCCAAGCGCTGGATGAACTGGCCGCGTACTTCGCGGGCGAGCGGCGCGCCTT
This sequence comes from Ktedonobacterales bacterium, assembly GCA_015478575.1. Lineage (GTDB taxonomy): Bacteria > Chloroflexota > Ktedonobacteria > Ktedonobacterales > JADMIN01 > JADMIN01. The sequence continues at coordinate 6,048 of JADMIN010000100.1, forward strand.
CACCGTCGCCCTGGATCTCCAGGGGCCAGCGTTCTTCCGCCGGGCCTGGGATGAGGTGGCGCGTGTGCCCTATGGCGAGACGCGCTCGTATGGCGAGATGGCCCGCGCGCTCGGCGCCCCAGCGGCCACGCGGGCGGTCGGCGCGGCCAACGGCGCCAATCCCGTCGCACCCCTGGTGCCCTGTCATCGCATCATTGGCAGCGATGGGCGGCTGACCGGCTACGGACCAGGGCTGGCGCTCAAGCAGCGGCTGCTCGAGATGGAGGATGCCGTTCCCGCCACTCGCTCAGCGTACGCCGCCTGGGCAGCGCGCGTGCGCGCGCGCCTCGGCATGGGCTTGGATGAGCCGCTACTGCTGGGCGTGCGCGCCACCGGCGTCTGCTGTCGGGCCGACTGCGACTCCTCCCAGCGGAGCCTCCGACCACCGCGCTTCTTTCGCACCGCCGAAGCGGCCCACGCGGCGGGTTTTCGCCCCTGTGGGCGCTGCCAGCCAGCGGCGCGCATGGATGCCTCATGACCCCTCACGCCAAGCCGCCCATTCATGGCAAGCCGCCCACCTCAAGCTCGGCGGGCGCCTCGACCACGAAGCGCCATTCGACGCGCCGCTCCTCGCCGGGCGCCAGTTCTAGCTCCCAGGTCAGTTGCTCCAGTCGCGTGCGCGCGCTGGGTTGTGGGCGCAGATCCAACACCTTCACCTTGATGCGCTCGTGCTGCGGCACGGGCAGGCGGTCCTTGAGCACGATGCGCTGTGGCTCAGTGGTGTGGTTGGCCAGCGTCACGCGATAGCCGAGCGTGACGCGGCGCTGGCCGCCCTGCAAGAGGTTGCCCTTGTCGGTGTCGCGCTCGATCAGTTCACGCTTCACCGTCATGTTGTCATCCACGCCCAGATAGAGCGGCAGGTCCGCTCCCTCCGCCGTCAGCTCCAGCCGCGTCGCGCCGACGTATTCATCGCCCAACGCCCCCGCCTGGAAGACATGCAACTCGCCCGGCAGCAGGAGCCGCCCCGAGGTATTCGTGGCGCTCGCGCGCAGGTGTGCGCCTTCAGCGACCACCGGCTCGGCCACATACTCCACCTGACACGAAAGCTCATCTTCACCCAGGCTCAGCGTATGAGGCGAGCCATCCGAAGGCACGCCGCCGCGCCCCGGCAGGCGGAAGATCTGCGCCGTGCCCGACCGCTCGACCTCCGCCGCCGCCAGCTCCGCCGTCACGGGCGCCTCGCCCCGAGCGAACTCCGGCGTCTGCGCCATCAGCACCATGTCGGTTTCAGGCTCATCCGCGGCAAACCGCGCCCGCGTGGCGAACGGCGCGGCCATCACGCGCGGGGTGATGCCTGGCGGTGGGACGGGCGGCCGCTGGATCACGTTCAGATACCACGGATCCGGCTCATCAGGCAGGCGCGCCGCCACCGAGGGACGCGCGGTAGAGAGCGCGAGCGCCACATCGTTCCAATCCTCGTCGGTGCGCTGGCTGATGAGCGCCTGCTGGGTAAGCCGCACGCGCCCACGCTCAGGCGCCACGCGCGCATCATAGCGCGGGCGCCACGACGCGCCGACCGCCAGATACGAGAGCGTCATCGCCACCTCACCCGCGGCGGCAAGCTCGATGCGCACCATCGCCGCCACACGATCTGGCCGCTGCCCCCCGCCAAGTTGTTGATACTCACGCTGCTTGGCGGCCAACTCACGGTTCCGCTCCTCGCGCTCGCGATCAATATC